>NZ_JACART010000054.1:0-88016 GCF_013386445.1 Pseudomonas sp. P7759 | reverse complement strand
CCGCCGTAAGGGCGGAACCCATATCAGCCGTTACCCAAATAACGGATATGTCCCCGACCCGACCCAAACATCGCTTTTGCAGTATCCACAGGTGCTATGAAGAATCACCCCAACCGAGCCGCAGCCCGCGCAACGATCTCCCCACGCACCCTGCGCGATTCCGCCGTGCGCTTGTTGGCTTCCTCCAACACATGCTTGGGCGCCGTGTCCGGACGCCCGGAATCGAACGGCGGTGCCGGCGCATATTCAATCTGCAACTGCACCAGTTGCGCCGCCGCTTCGCTGTACAACTCGCCCGCCAACGTCAGGGCGAAGTCGATGCCAGCCGTAATGCCGCCACCGGTCAACAGGTTGCCGTCACGCACCACGCGTTCTTGTACCGGGATCGCACCGAGCGGGGCGAGCAGGTCGTGATAGGCCCAGTGCGTCGTCGCCTTGCGCCCGCGCAACAAACCGGCGGCGCCGAGTACCAGCGAGCCGGTGCACACCGACGTCACATAGCGCGCGGTCTGGGCTTGTACCTTGAGGAAGTCCAACGTCAGCGGATCTTCCATCAGCGCCCCAACACCTGAGCCTCCGGGCACGCAAATCACATCCAGGCGCGGGCAATCGGCATAGGTCATGGTCGGTGTGAACACCAGGCCGGTGCTGGAAGTGACCGGTTCCAGGTCTTTCCACACCAGGTGCAACTTCACATCCGGCAACGAACCCAGTACGTCATAAGGGCCGGTGAGATCCAGTTGCTGGATGCCGGGAAACAACACAAAGCCGATCTGCAAGGTCATGAAAAGCGCTCCGTCAAAGGGGTGGACGGCTTCACTCTAGAGGCCTAGGCTTTGGCGAATACGCCATTGAGCCCACGAATCACGCCAATCATGCCCAGAATCGTCCACGTACTTGCTTTCGATAACGCCCAGGTGCTGGATGTCACCGGGCCGTTGCAGGTGTTTGCCTCCACCAATGACCTGGCGCGTCAACGCGGCCTGCCGTTGCCCTACGCCGTGTCGGTGATCGCCGCGCAAGCGGAGCCGGTGATGACGTCGGCTGGCTTGGCACTGCTGGCCCAGCCGCTGCCCGCCGTCGATGCGCCGTGCGATACGTTGGTGATTGCCGGCGGCTGGGGCGTATACGGCGCCGCTGAAGACCCAGCGCTGGTGGAGTGGGTGCGCGAGAAAGCCAGGCATACCCGGCGCATGACCTCGGTGTGTACCGGCGCGTTTTTGCTGGCCGCCAGCGGTATGCTCGATGGCTGTCGGGTGGCCACCCACTGGACGCGTTGCGAAGAACTGGCGCGCAAATTCCCGGCGTTGACGGTGGAGTCCAACCCGATCTTTATCCAGCAAGGCGCCGTCTGGACATCTGCCGGCGTCACTGCTGGCATCGACCTGTGCCTGGCGCTGGTGGAAGAAGACCTGGGCCGCGCCGTAGCCCTGGAAGTGGCGCGGCACCTGGTGGTGTTCCTCAAGCGTCCCGGCGGCCAGTCCCAATTCAGCGTGACCCTGTCCCTGCAAAAAGACGACAGCCGCTTCGCCGAACTCCACGCCTGGATCGCCGAACACCTCACCTTGGATTTGAGCATCTCGACCCTGGCCGCCCAAGCCGGCATGAGCGAACGCAGCTTTGTACGCCACTACCGCGCCGAAACCGGCCAGACCCCGGCCCGCGCCGTCGAATTGATCCGCGTCGAAACTGCACGCCGGCAGTTGGCTGACAGCGCAGTCTCGATCAAACGCATCGCCGTGCAGTGTGGCTTTGGCAGCGAAGAGACCCTGCGTCGCAGCTTCCTGCGCGCCTTGTCGGTCACACCCCAGGCTTACCGCGAACGCTTTTCGCCCAGCAATTCCAGCAGTGCGTCAGTGCGTCGAGCGTGGCCTGCGGCGCTTCCTGAGGAATGTTGTGGCCCACGCCGGGGAGTACCTGGCGTCGGTAAAGCCCGCTGAAATGCTCGACATCATCATCCACTTCAGGCGGCGGGCCCACGCCATCATCGGCACCGCACAGCGAAATGCTCGGCACCGAGATCGGCGGCTGCAACGCCAACGCCTGCTCGATGGCTTCCAGCGCCGGGTCACCGGGGGCATACATGAAACGGTGGCGATAGGAGTGAATCACCACCTCGACAAAATCCGGGTTATCGAACGACGGCGCCGTCTGGTCATACAGGCTCGGCCCCTCGGCCCAGGAGGGCGACCAAAGCGCCCACAGCAACTTGCACAGTTCGCCACGGTTGGCGGTCAAACCGTCTACGCCGCGTTGGGTATGGAAGTAGAACTGGTACCACAAGCGATGTTCCGTCACAGGCGCCCGTGGCTTGAGGGATTTGGCAATGTCCTGGATGTTGTAGCCATCCCCGGTCACCAACCCGCGCACCCGCTCGGGCCATAGCGCCGCGACGATGCACGCGGCTCGCCCACCCCAGTCGTAGCCGGTGAGGGTGGCTTGCGGGATCGCCAATGCATCCATGAAATCCAGCAGATCCTTGCCCAACGCCGCCTGCTGCCCGGAGCGCATGACTTGCTCATTGATAAACCGCGTCGGGCCGTAACCGCGCAGGTACGGCACCAGTACCCGGTAGCCACGCTCGGCCAGTACCGGCGCAATCGCGTCATAGCCGCGCGGGTCATAGGGGAAGCCATGCAGCAGGATCACCGGCTCACCGTCGAGGGGGCCGTGGGCTTCGTAAGCGATATCGAGCATGGACGTGCGTACGTAGAGCAGTGGGGCGGTTATGGTCATGGTGAGCGTTCATCGGCTGGCCAGGGATGCTGGAACTCTAGCCGAAAGCCGTGACGGGTTGGGGGGGGATTTGCGGCAGTGGGCTTACTTGTCTAGGCCGGTTTGATACGGCCATTCCCGCGCCAGCAGCCCCAGCACCTCAAGATCATGCCGCTGGCCGTTCCAGAATCCGGCCTCTCGCAGCTTTCCTTCGACTTTGAAGCCAAGACGCTCCAGCAACGCGCGGGATGCGTGGTTGTGTGGATGAACCAGCGCTTCGACACGGTGCAAGTGCATCTGCATGAAACCCCATTCCAGTGTGGCGCGCAGGGCTTCGCTCATCAGGCCTTGCCCTCGGAAGTCGGGTGCAAGCTCGCAGGCCAGCGCGCAACTGTTCCATCCACGGTTCCACTTGAATAAGCCACAACTGCCGATCAGCCTGCCCTCGAACTCAAGCCCCCAGCGAGTGCCCGGATTAGGCTGGGTACGCCATTGGGCAAAGGTCTCGATCAGGGCTTGTGCCTGGCTGATTTCGGTCATCGGGTCAGCGCCGAACCAGCGCATGCTGTCGGTATCGCGGTAGAGGGAAAACAGCGCCAAGGCGTCGTGCTCGACCAGTTCCCGCAACTGCAGGCGACGAGTATGCAGGGTAGGGAAGGCGCTCATAAGGTGGCAGCGACCTGGTCCCGATCAACCACCTGCCCGAAATGATGCCGCCAAAGATCCACGCCCAACTGCCCCGACCGATCCAGCGACGAACCCACCGTCAGATCGCTGATCAAGGTCGGCTGCAATCCCGCGTCAAACAGCGCAAACCCGGCCGCCAGCACGCAGGTGTCGGTCTGGATACCACACACCAGCACGCGTTGCGGCGCGAGGCTTTTGAGGTAGGCGACGGTCTCGGGTGTTGGCGCATAGCCGTGTTTGATAAAGATGCGATCGGCGGCCACCAGGCTCTGGTCGTTCGGCGCCGGTTGCCAGCCGAGTTGCCGGGCGAAGGGCGTGACGCTCTCGTCGTGGCGCTCCACGGTGGCGACTGACGGCATGCGCCCCAGCAGGGCGTTGATGCCGTCCACCAGCCACGCGGGCGGGTTGAAGGAAGGTTGCACATCGATGATCAGCAGTACCTGGCGCATGGCGTTCCTGTCCGTGGTCGAGGGGCTGCCCATTGTGCACAGGCCACTTCAGGGTTGCCAGGTGGTTTTCTCCCCGCTGAGTTTACGGTCCAGGAACGTCGCCGCGCTGATCAACGCCAGGTGACTCAAGGCCTGGGGCGTGTTACCCAGGTGGCGGGCCTGGCTGTCGAACTCTTCGGCGTACAAGCCCAGGGGGTTGGAGTAGCGCAACAGTTGCTCGAATTCCAGGTGGGCCTTTTCCACTTGTCCGGCGCGGGCCAGGCATTCGACATACCAGAACGAGCAGGCCGCAAACGCGCCTTCGGTGCCTTGCAGGCCGTCGATCTGGCTGTCGTCGTTGCGATAGCGGTAGACCATGCCGTCGCGCACCAGGCTTTTCTGGATGGCTTCCAGGGTCGAGAGCCAGCGTGGGTCGGTGGCGGCGACAAACCTCACCAGCGGCATCAATAGCATCGAACCGTCGAGCGCGGTGCTGCCGATATGCTGCACGAAATGCCCGCGCTCTTCGTTCCAGAAGTTGCTCCAGATGTCGGCGTAGATCGCTTGGCGCGTCTGGTCCCAGCGTGCGAACGGCGCCGGCAGCGAACGCTTGGAAGCCAAGCGGATGGCCCGGTCCAGTGCTACCCAGCACATGAGTCGTGAGTGCAGGAAGTGATGCTGCTCGCCGCGCATTTCCCAGATGCCCACGTCTTTGGTGTTCCAGATTTCACAGACTTGATCAGCCACCTCCACGGTGTGTTTCCAGCCTTCATGGGAGATCGCCTCGCCGTACTTGTTGACCAGGTACACCGCATCCATCAGCTCGCCATAGATGTCCAGCTGGATCTGGTCGAAGGCTTCGTTGCCGATACGTACCGGCTTGGCGCCGCCATGGCCGCTGAAGTGTTCCAACTCGGCTTCCGGCAGTTCCTGGCGCCCGTCGATGCCGTAGAGAATATTGATCTTGGTCGGCTGGCCACAGCAGTCACTCACGCGGCCTTTGAGCCAGCGCATATAGGCGTTGGCTTCCTCGACAAACCCCAGGCGCATGAAGGCGTAGACGGTGAAGGATGCGTCGCGGATCCAGGTGTAGCGGTAGTCCCAGTTGCGTTCGCCGCCGGGCGTTTCCGGCAGGCCGAAAGTGGCAGCGGCGATGATCGCGCCGTGTTTGCGTGACGTCAGAAGCTTGAGCGCCAGGGCCGAGCGGTTGACCATTTCGCGCCAGCGCCCACGGTAGTTCGATTGCGCGATCCACCCGCGCCAGAACTTCAAGGTGTGGGCCAGCGCCAGGTCGGTGCAACTGCTGTCCACCCGTTCATCCTCCTGGCCGCCGAGAACGAATTCGGCACCTTCATCCTGCTCCAGGGTAAAGCTGGCCACGGCGGCACCGTCTTTGATCTGCAGTGGATGGCTACTGGACAAACGCAGGCCGGGTTGGCCGTCGGCACTGAAGCACACCGTGCCGTTGTCACGGGTGGTCTGGGTGGGCGTGCGCGCGTAGTCATGGCGCACCGCGCAGCGCAGATGGATATCGGCCTTGCCACTGACCACACGCACGCGGCGGATCAACAGCGGCAGGTCATCGATCTCCTCGCTAATTGCCAAAAGGTCAGTGATTTCCACCACGGCCTCGTCGCTGAGCCAGCGGGTTTGCAGCACGTTGGTGTCGGGCAGGTAGATCTGTTCGCGACGCGCGTTGGGCAGGTCCGGGGTGAGTTGGAAAATGCCGGCGTCGGGGCTGTCCAGCAGCGAGCAGAAGATCGAGGGGCTGTCGAATTCCGGCCAGCAGAAGAAGTCGATACTGCCTTTGTCGTTCACCAATGCGGCACTGCGCATGTCGCCAATGATGCCGTGGGCATCGATGGCGCTTTGTGGTTCGTTCAAATCAACCATTGCCACGGAACTCCGGATACAGGCTCATGCCGCCGTCAATAAAGAGTGTGCTGCCGACCACATAATCGGATGCATCGCTGGCCAGCCACACCACCGCGTTGGCGACGTCTTCCACGTCGCCGATCCGCCCGTAGGGAATCAACTTGAGCAGCTCTTGTGCTGCCGCGCCTTCGGTGGCGGCTCGGTTGATCGCGGTGCGGATCGCCCCCGGCGCAACCCCGTTGATGCGGATGCGTTGCTCACTGACTTCCTGGGCGAGGGTGCGCATCAGCATCTCCACACCGCCTTTGGAAGCCGCGTAGTTCACATGCCCAGCCCACGGGATCAGTTGGTGCACCGAACTCATGTGGATGATTTTGCCCGCCGCCCGCGACACGCCTTCGCGCACGCCCTGGCGATTGAAGATGCGCACCGCCGCGCGGGCACACAGGAACTGGCCGGTGAGGTTGACGCCGATCACCGCATTCCAGTCATCCAGGCTCATGTCCACCAGATTGGCGTCCTTCTGCATCCCGGAGTTGGCCACCAGGATGTCCAAGTGGCCGAAGGCATCGAGGGTCTGGGCAAAAAGCCGTTCTACCTCTTCTTCTTTAGCCACGTTGGCACCGATGGCAATCGCCCGGCCACCCTCGGTGTTGATCTGTTCTGCCAGTGCCTCGGCCGGCGCGGCCTGGCTGTTGTAATTCAGCACCACCGCCGCTCCGGCTTGCGCCAGGGCCTTTGCCGCGCCGGCACCGATTCCGGAACTGGCACCGGTCACCAGCGCCACTTGTTGCTCCAACGAGATACGCATTGCTCACCGACCTTGAATTCGTGAGTTCAAGTAGCTGACTGATCGCGCGCAAGGGAAGTTCACCCGTGTGAATTTAGCGACTACAACCATGGTGAAAAATGGAATAACAGAACTATAAAAAATAACCACAAGATACTAAAAAACCGCTCAAAAGCGTTTGACAGGCTTTTTCGCCGCGTGTCTTATAGGCACACATCAACCCGCTCCGTTGGTAGTTCGGAAGTCATCGCGGGGCCACCTATAAGAGATTTCTATGTGCCTTTCGGCCGATATAGGGGAACTACCAGTTCAGGTAAAAGCAGCGGCCTTAGTTGGCGTGCCTAAGTTAGTTATCTTCGATTGCGACGGTGTTCTGGTCCAAAGTGAAGAAATAACCCTGTCTGTATTGATCTCCATGTTTAATGCCCTGGCTCAGGGCGACACGCTGCTTGATGTCACACGTTTTATCGAACACTTTCGTGGGCGCAAGATTGCTGAGTGTTTGCGCGAAGCTGAGCAATTATTAAATGTCAGTGTGGACGACGCGTTTGAACAGCGTTTTCGTGAACGGGCGCTGCACGCACTGACACTCAGTTTAAAAGCCACGGATGGAATGCTGGAAGTCCTGGAAAAGTTGGACGTGCCTTATTGCGTTGCTTCGAGTGCGCCACGCAACAAGATAGAGCATTGCTTGCGCCTGGCGGGACTGTTTTCTTATTTCGAAGGCCGAATATTCAGCTGTTATGAATTGGGTCATTGGAAACCTGATCCCTTGGTGTTCCTGACGGCCTGCCGGACTTACAGCATTGATGTGAGTGATGCGCTGGTGGTGGAAGACAGTGTGACGGGTATCCAGGCTGCGATAGCGGCCAATATAAAAGTGTTGGGCTTTGGTCCCGCGCATCGGCATTCGCAGTTGGCCGCAGCGGGAGCATTACCGATTGCCGACATACGTGAAGTATTGACCATATTTAATTGACTCAGGGAGGAGGCGTCGTGAACACACTTGGTTACCTGGAACGGCTCAAACGCAACGATCAATCTTCGCAAGTGTGGTGGGATTCATCGCCTGCCGTATATCTGCCGTATAAACAACACCTGCTGGAAAAGTACCCGGCGGCCGCGACATACATACAAGCGTTGATGCCGGATGAGTTCTCCCAGCCCTGGGGCTTGTGCAGTGCGACCACCAACCCGCGGTTGGTAACGGCCGTCATCCTTGAAAAGCGCGAGTATTGGTCTTCACGTTTCAACCTGGCCAAGCTGTCTCCCAATGAGTTGCGCAAGCAGCTGTACAACGAAGTCATCGTCGAAGGGGCTGCCACGCTCAAGTCGCGGTGGGTTCAATCGGCACAGGCTGAAGGTTGGATTTCCGCCCAGGTTGACCCGGTAGATGTGCGCAGCACCGAACGCATGACCGCCCGCGGCCTGGAGTTGCATCGCCTGGCGCCGAACGTGATGGTCAAGGTGCCGGGCAGCCTGGAAGGGCTGGCCACCGTCGAGCAACTGGTGGCCCAGGGCGCCTCGATCAACATCACCTTTTGCTTCACGGTTGCCCAGTTCCAGGCCGGTATCCAGGCCATCGAGTGTGGCAGGGCGACCGCGCGCAGCAACGGTATCGACACCAGCCGCTGCAAGTACGTGATCACGTTCATGATTGGGCGTTTCGCCTGCCAGCCCGAGTTCACCCTGCAGGCTGCCGAGCGTGGCTTGGCTCTGAATGCCGAGGAACTGCGCTGGGCCGAGTTGATGATTTACGAGCAGATCCAGACGCTGGTGGCGGCCTCGACCGTGCCGATCAAAACCCTGCTTTCCAGCATAAAGATCGATGTGGACGAACGTGGCAACAAGCATTGCTGGCACTTGGAAAAGACCGGGCAAACCGCGACCTGCTACACACTGACGCCGGACGTAGTTGAGTTCCTGGTCGAGCGCGAAAGCCACGGCAAACCGGTGGTACCCGCGCAGGAACCCCAGAAACCCCCGGCCTCGACCTTCGCGAAGCTGATCCGTATCCCGTATTTCTACGAAGCCTATTTTGTCGACAGTATCGAACCGTACGACTTCGGCAACCATGAAGCCTTTATCAACGCCTGCAATGAAGCCAATAGCGCGCATCGGCGCCTGGCGGATTACTGCGTTCGGCTTTGCCCCGTGACGACACCGTTCAAGCGCGCATTCAACGCATTGCTCGCTGCTGAATTTGGGGTGATCGCATGAACCGGATGATCGGGTTGTGGGCCCACCCGCGTTCGCGCTCCACGGTGCTCGAACGCGTATTTATCGAGCGTGGCGATTTTGAGGTCTTCCATGAACCTTTTGCGCATATGGCGTTTTCCGAGGACTCGGCGATTCCTTCGGACGAGTGGGATCACAGTTTGCCCACGACTTACCCAGGTATAAAAGAACATCTACTGAATGCCCGTGAGCGTGCGAACGTCTTCCATAAAGACATGTGTTATCACTGTTTGGATGACTTGAAAGTTGATGTGGGCTTTCTCGCGCAACAGGACAACATCTTTCTGATTCGTGAGCCTGCCAGCAGTATTGTTTCCCATCATCGGGTGCATCCCGACATGCCCTTGCAGGCCATTGGGCATAAAGCACTGTATGACATATTTTGTGTGGTCACCAAACTGACCGGCAAAGTGCCCTATGTGATCAATGCGGATGATCTGGCCGCAGAGCCAGAACGAGTGATCCGTAAACTCTGTGATCATTTGAATATAGAGTTTCTGCCACACGCCATGACATGGAAGCGTGAGTGTCCCCAACAATGGAAAACGTGGCGTAGTTGGCATGCCGACGCGGAAAACAGTGAGCGGATTGTTTCTCCAAGTAATCCGAGCGTTGATATCACGCTATTTGATCAATATCCGAATTTAAAGGCGATGTACGAATATCACCGTACGTATTACGCGCGCATGAATGAATTTTGCCAATAGGGATTGTTGTATGAAAAAGTTGATTGTGACCGGAGCGGCCAACGGAATTGGCCGGGCTACTGTGGAACTGGCGATTCAGCAGGGTTATTTCGTTATCGGTGCGGACAAGGATGCCGAGGGTTTGAAAGTGCTGCAAGGTGTCTATGGCGCTGACGTGTTTGAAGCGCATATCGCTGACTTTTCGGACATGGCAGTCATCAAGGGTTTTATTCCAAAACTGTATGAGCGGCATGCAAGTATTTACGGCCTGGTCAATAACGCCGGGATTTATCACGGCAAAAGTGTCTACGCCTACTCCGATGAGCAGATCGACGAGATCCTCACCGTCAACCTCAAGGCGCTGGTCTACCTCTCCAAAGACTTTGCCGAACGGGAGATGAAGCACGAAGCCCCGCGCAGCATCGTCAACATCGCTTCGGTGGCTGGAGAAGTGGGCAGCTGCGACGCGCTCTATGGCGCCACCAAGGCGGCGGTGATCGGCCTGACCAAGGCCAACGCCTGGAACTTCGCGCCGTTCGTGCGGGTGAACGTGGTGTCCCCGGCGCTGATCCATGACACCGCGATCTACGGCACCATCCCCGAATACCGACGCGCCGAGTACGCCCGCCAGGAAGTCCTCAAGGACCCGATCCTGCCCAGTGGGGTGGCTGAGGTCATCCTTCTGCTGGCCGGCGATGCCATGCGTCACATCACGGGCAGGGTGATTCCGGTCGACAACGGGGCCTACCCACGATGAGCCTTCCGGTGCGCAAGAAAAAACTGCTGCTGGTAGGCGCCGGCAACCTATGCCTGCAGATCCTGAAGATTCTGGGGCCGAAAAACGCGTTCGACTTTGTGGTGTTGGGGCGCAATGAAGAAGCCACGATCCGCTTGTGCAACCTGGTGACGTTGTCGTGTGCACAGTTGGGCCAATTTATCGACATCAAACCCGTGGTTGCCGACCTGACGGATATCGGCAGGGTCACGCAGCTGCTACGTGAAGAAGCCCCGGATATGCTGGTGAACTGCGCATCGCTGCAGTCATGGCGGGTCATCACCGGGCTGCCCAAGCTGTCGTTCGAGAAGCTCGATCAGGCCCAGTTCGGCCCCTGGCTGCCCATGCACCTGACGTTGATGCATTGCCTGATGCGGACGGTGAAAGCCTCCGGAATCACCACTAAAACCGTGAATGCGGCGTTCCCGGATGCGGTCAACCCGATCTTGGCGCGCATCGGCCTGGCGCCGGATATTGGCGTGGGTAATGTGGCCAACCTGATTCCAGCGGTGCGTTTCTCCATCGCACGGTTGCTCGAATGTGCGCCTGCGGATGTGCAAGTGCAGCTGTATGCCCAGCATTACTTCAGCCACTACGTGCCGCGCGCTGGGTTACCTGCGCGGGCCAGCTACCGTCTGTTGTATGAAGTGCGTGACCGGCCAGAGGTGGTGCGCCTGCCGGCCGAGGCGATTTTCTCGACGGTGAAATCCGAGTTCCGTCGCCTGGGCGGAGTGGACGGGCAGTTCCTCACCGCATGCTCTGCCGTCACGGTCATCGAAGGGCTGTTCTCGCCCGTGCCGGTCCTGGTCCATGCGCCGGGGCCTCTCGGGCTTCCGGGCGGGTATCCGGTGCGGCTGCATGATGGGCAGATCCAGGTGCAGTTCTCCGACGCCTGTCCACAGGACGAGGCGGTGCGCATCAACAGCATCTGCCAGAGCCAGGATGGCATCGACGAAATCCACTGTGATGGTTCGGTGACTTACAACCCGCAGTGCATGGCCGTCATGCAATCGATGCTGGGGTACTCCAAGAACACCATGTCCATCGAGCAGTCCGCCGAGTTTGCCCGCGAGCTGGCGAGCAAGTACCTGTCCTTCAAGAATTCAACCTGGTAGGTGTGTGATGAATCAGATATCGGGGCGCAAGCACAACGAAGTCGCCAGTTATGCCAAGCAGTACTCGGAGGATTTCGTCGAGCGTTGGGATGAATTGATCGATTGGGAAAAACGCAAAGCGGGGGAGGACGGGTTCTTCGAAAACCTGCTGCGCAGTCATGGCGTGCAGTCGGTGATAGATGTTTCGACCGGCAGTGGCTTTCATGCCGTCCAGCTCAAGCAAGCGGGGTTCGATGTGGTCGCCACGGATGGCAGCAGCACGATGTTGACCAAGGCGCGGGTGAACTTTCGCAAGCATGGCTTGGACATCCAGTCCCACTACCGCGACTGGCACTCGCTGGACTCCCAGGAACTTGGCCAATTCGATGCGGTGGTGTGCCTGGGCAGTTCGTTGTGCCATGTCTTCGCCGCCCACGATCGGTTGCGGGTGCTGGCCAAATTCAGGGCCTTGCTCAAGCCGGGTGGTTTGCTGATCGTAGACCAACGCAATTTTTTCGCTATCCGTGCCGGCAACTACAAGGCCAGCGGTCATTACTATTACTGCGGTACGAATGCTTCGGTCAGCCTGGGACAGGTCGATGAGCACCTGTGTGAGTTCATCTATTCCTTTGATGACGCAGAACAATACCGGCTGCAGGTGTATCCGCTGTTGCCGGGCGAATTGAAGGGCGAGGTGCTCAAATCCGGGTTCATCCAGCATGAGAGTTACGGCGACTTCGAACGTGACTACGACATGATGGATTGTGATTTCGTCATTCACACCGCGCGCGCCGAATAAGGAGGGCTTGATGAGCACACTCGTACAGAGCAATGCCCGGCCACTGGACAGCGTCGTGCTGGCGGTGGTCCTCACCGGGTTTGTGGCCAGTACCTATGGCTTTGGCGTCTACCTGTTCGCCAACCTGGTGGTCGACATGCGCCGCGACATCGGTTTTGACTACACCACGGTGGGGCTGATCACTGGCGGCGCGCAGATCGGCTTCCTGCTGTTTTCATCGGTGACAAGCTATATCAGCCGGTTTTTCGAGGGGTGGAAAATCAGCCTGGTATCGACGGTGATGACGTCCCTGGCGCTGCTGGGGCTGAGTGTCAGCAACAGCATCTGGTTGTCGGGCGCGCTGTTGATCCTGCTCGGTGGCTGTTCCGCCTCGGTGTACATCCCGTTGGCAGAGATCGTCACCAAGGGCTTCAGCCCCGGAAACCGCTCGCGGGTCATGGGGCTGATTTCCAGTGGCACCAGCTACGGCGTATTCATCAACGGTTTGCTGGTGTCGTTCCTGACATTGAATGGTGGCTGGCGCTCGATCTGGCTCACTGCCGGGCTGATCTCGGTGGCCCTGTGCGTGGTGGCCTGGTTTCTGTTGCGTAACTTCGCTGCGAGCCAGGACACCGGGTTTTCCGGGGAACGCGCCACCGCGTTTGACAGCCACCAGCCCTGGCTCAGCCGCTCGTTGTACCTGACCTGGGCCATCGCCTTTCTCAATGGCATGGCGTTGCTGCCGTTCCAGACGTACCTGGCGCCGTTCCTGCGTGATGAGTTGGGTGTGTCGGTACAGGACGCCGGGTTTATCTGGACCACCATCGGCGCGGTGGGCATGGCGTCGGGCTTCCTGGTGGGGTGGATTGCCGACAAGGTCGGGGTGCGCGCGTCGCTGGCGATGTGTTTCCTGAGCGCGGGGCTGGCTGCCAGCCTGGTGTTCAGTTTCAACAGCCTGCCGTTGTTCTACCTGGCGGCGTTTCTGTTTGCGCTGGCGTTTTATCCTATCTTCGGGCTGGTGCCCAGTTACATCGGGCAAATCGTCCCGGTCAGTCGGCTGACCCAGGCCTTTGGCATTGCCAACGTGTTGATCGGCCTGGGGGGCGTGTGCGGCAATTTCCTGGGCGGATTTTCCAAGGACCTGACCGGGTCGTTCTCGACCGTCTACTGGGTGGTGGCGCTGTTGTTGTTTGTGCAATGCGTGATGGTGTTCCTGTTGGGCAAACAGCCTGTTTCGGTCAAGGAGGGTGAACAGTCATGAGTTATTTTCCAGACACGCCGCACCGGAACCTGCACGCGTTTGCGTTCAGTCACCGCTCTGGCATGAAACATAACCCCGTGGTCATCTGGATGACCGGCCTCTCCGCGTCCGGCAAGTCGACCATTGCCGATGCGTTGGACAATGCCCTGCAGGAACAGGGCCGGATCACTGCCATTATCGACGGCGACTCGGTGCGTGGCGGGCTGTGCCGAGACCTGGGTTTTACCGACAGCGACCGTGACGAGAATATCCGGCGGGTCGCCGAAGTGGCGCGGTTGATGCTGGAGGCAGGGCTGATCGTGATCGTGGCGCTGATTTCTCCCTCGTCGGCCAGCCGGCACTACGCGCGCTCGATCATCGGCAATGAGTTTTTTGTCGAAGTGCATGTGGACGCGCTGTTGGAAACCGCCGAACAACGTGACCCCAAGGGCCTGTATAAAAAAGCCCGTGCGGGGTTGATCAAGCACTTCACTGGCATCGACTCCCACTACGATGTGCCGGTGTTTCCGGAAGTGCACCTGGATACCCAGGCGCTTTCAGTGGAACAGTCGGTCGCGACGATTCTTGACTGGATCGCGCATAACGACGATCGCGCTTAGCCGTCTGTCTTTGCGCGGGGATGACAATGTCTGCAACTTGAAAAAACAGGGTAATCTGCGCCATCGCAGGGAGAACGCGTTTTTTCAGGAGCAGGCATGACACATTTTACGGGCACTGCAAAATCGATCCGTCTGATTGGTGGGGCCCGGGTATTGGACTTTATCAATACCACCAATGGCCGTCGTCCCGGCACTTCGCTCAAGGTCATGGAAGAGCGGCTCACCAGCTTTCAGTTCTTCTTCGAATGGGCATTGCATGCGTCGTTGATCTCGGCCCGAGAGTTCGACGACTACAAACCGATGGTGTTTGCCTCCTCCATGGCTTACCAGCCGGACCTGGACGCGATCATTGCGTTCAGGGAATGCCTGTACGCGGTGTTCTATCCGTTGTCGTTACAGGGTGCCGCGCCCGATGAGGCGTTGCAGCAAATCAACCAGGTGTTCCAGCAAGGTGTTGCCTGGCGGGTGCTGCGGTCCGTGGAGGGCAAACCTGCCTGGGCGTGGAAGCCCTGCGCGACGGCTCAGGAGCTGACAGCTATGGTGCTTGGGCGCCTGGCCATCGAGGCCACGCAGTTACTGATGTCCGGTGATCTGCACGCGTTGCGCATTTGCGGTGCCGCTGACTGCGACTGGGTGTTCTTCGACATCTCCAAGAACAAGCAGCGCAAATGGTGCCAGATGAGTGTGTGTGGTAGCCGCGAAAAACTCAGCCGTCTCAAGCAGGTGGGCAGCACGCAATAGTTTCCAGGTGTACGACGGGTAGCAATTGCTCCACTTAATAGGAAGCATTACTATTCACGCCCCGCCTCCCCAGTGCACCCGCGATGATCCCTCAGCCGCCCCGCAGAACAGGCTTTTTCGAACATTACGAAGAGTTGATCGGAACCTGGACGCGCCGCCTGAGAAACCGTCAACAGGCCGAAGACCTGGCCCATGACACCTTTGTGCGGGTGCTGGAGTCGAAATCCGATCAGGTGGAGCAACCGCGCGCCTACCTGCATCAGACCGCGCGCAATATCGCAGTGGACGCCTATCGACGCGAAGACCGGCGTGAGGCCATCACGCTGGAAGCCTTTGATCAGCGCTCGCCCCACAGCGGCGACCCGGAGCATTTCATGCACGCGATCCAGTTGGCGGACTCCATCGAGCGGGCCTTGGCCGAGCTGCCGCTCAACTGCCGCAAGATTTTCATCTGGCAGAAGATCGAAGGCCTGACCCAGCAGGAAATCGCCGAACGCCTGGGGCTGTCTAAAAACATGGTGGAAAAGTATATGATCCGCACCCTGCGGCATCTGCGCGACCGCCTGGACGCGATGGCGCCATGACTGCCCGCTTTGAAACAGGATCTTCCATGATGGATAACCGTGCCCGAGACGAAGCCGCGCAATGGTTTGTGCGCCTTCAAGACACCGAGTTGAGCGCTGCCGAGCGCCAGCGCTTTGATGCGTGGCGCAACGAGCATCCCGATCATCAATACGAATTTGATGTGCTACAAGGCCTGTGGAGTGCCACCGACTTGCTGCCCAAGGCCCGCTTGCAGGCGTTATGCGAGGCCCCGGTGGAGCGGCCCAAGCGCCGCGCCGTATTGCGTTATGCGGTCGCCGCCAGTGTTGTCGCGGTAGCGTTGGGTTTGGGCCTGTTCAGCGGACTTGATCATCCAAAACCCTACAGTGCCGAGTTCAGCACGCGCCTGGGTGAACATCGCCAGGTGGCCTTGCCCGACGGATCGGTGATGGACCTCAACAGCCGCAGCGTGGTCGCGGTGCATTTTGAAAAAGGTCGGCGCGGCGTGGAGCTCAAGCAGGGCGAGGCAATGTTCAGCGTCGAGCATGACACCAGTCGACCCTTTGTAGTGGCCGCCGGGGCAGGGCAGGTGACGGTGACCGGCACGCGCTTTGATGTGCGTCGTGATGACGACCAGACTCGCGTGATGGTCGAGGCCGGCACTGTGAAAGTGCAAGGTCATTCACCGGACAAGGTGGTCACGTTGACGGCAGGCCTGGGGACCCACGTCGACAACACAGGATCGGTGGCTGGTGCCTACGCGGTGAACACTGAGGAATTGACCGCCTGGCGCACGGGCAAGCTGGTCTTCAACAACGCTTCGCTGGGTGAAGTGGCGCGGGAAGTTTCGCGTTATCGCGAGCAACCGCTGCGGGTCAGCACGCCCGCCGTGGGCAACCTGCGCCTGACCAGCGTGTTCAAGGCCAATGACACCGACGCCTTGCTCAAGGCTTTGCCGCACATCCTGCCGGTAGCCTTGCGCACCTTGCCGGACGGCAGCCAGGAAATTATTTCACGCTGACATTCAGGTTTTTTTCGAGTTCTTCGTCTTCTCCTGCAACTGCAACTGGTTTGCATTAACAGCCGCATACTCTTGCGATCACAGGACTAGGTTCGACGTGAAAAAACTTGCCGTTAACAACAATAAAATCTCCCGCTGGGCGCCGCTGGCCCTGGCGCTTGCGGTCAGTGCCGCGCTGCCTTCGGCCTACGCCGCCGACGCCATTCACATCCAGGCCCAGCCCTTGGGCGCGGCGCTGAGCCAATTGGGCCAGCAGACTTCCCTGCAAGTGTTCTTCAGCCCCGAGTTGGTCGCGGGCAAGCAGGCACCGGCGGTAGACGGCAATCTTTCCCCAGAACAAGCCCTGCGCCAATTGCTGCAAGGCAGCGGCCTGGACTACCAGATCGACGCAGGTTCCGTGACCCTGCGCCCGCTGAACAGCGGCACCGGTGAAGCCGGCTCGCCCCTGGAACTGGGCGCCACCGATATCAAGGTGGTCGGCGACTGGCTCGGCGACGCCAACGCTGAAGTGGTGCAGAACCATCCCGGCGCACGCACGGTGATCCGTCGCGAAGCCATGGTGGAGCAAGGCGCAATGAACGTCGGCGATGTACTGCGTCGCGTGCCGGGTGTGCAGGTGCAGGAATCCAACGGCACCGGCGGCAGTGATATTTCCCTCAACGTCGGCGTACGTGGCCTGACATCGCGCCTGTCGCCACGCTCCACCGTACTGATCGACGGTGTACCGGCTGCGTTCGCCCCCTACGGCCAGCCGCAACTGTCGATGGCGCCGATTTCCGCCGGCAACCTGGAGAGTATCGACGTGGTGCGCGGTGCCGGTTCCGTGCGTTATGGGCCACAAAACGTCGGCGGCGTGATCAACTTCGTGACCCGTGCCATCCCCGAGAAATTCTCCGGCGAAGTCGGCACCACCCTGCAAACCTCTGCCCACGGCGGTTGGAAGCACGTGGACAACGCCTTCATCGGCGGCACCGCCGACAATGGCATCGGCGCCGCTTTGCTGTACTCCGGGGTCAATGGCAACGGTTACCGCAACAGCAACAATTCCAACGACATCGACGACGTCATCTTCAAGACCCACTGGGCGCCGACCGATCAAGACGACTTCTCGCTGAACTTCCACTACTACGACGCCAGCGCCGACATGCCCGGCGGCCTGACCCAGAAGCAGTTCGATGCCAACCCCTACCAATCGGTACGTGACTGGGACAACTTCAGCGGGCGCCGCAAGGATGTGTCCTTCAAGTACATCCGCCAGATCGACGACCGCACCCAGGCCGAAGTGCTGACTTATTATTCCGACAGCTTCCGCGGCAGCAACATCGCCAACCGCGACCTCAAGACGATCGGCTCCTACCCGCGCACCTACTACACCTTTGGCATCGAGCCACGGGTGTCCCATGTGTTCGACGTAGGACCGAGTACCCAGGAAGTCAGCCTGGGCTATCGCTACCTCAAGGAAGGCATGCATGAGCAGGCCACCAGCCTGAACCTGGTCAACAATGTGCCGACGCCGGGTGGGCAGAGCGATGGTCACGTCTACCAGGACCGCACCGGGGGCACCGAGGCCAACGCGTTCTATATCGATAACAAAGTCGATATCGGCAAGTGGACCATTACGCCGGGTATCCGCTTCGAAGACATCCGTACCGAATGGCACGATCGCCCGGTGGTTGCCTTGAACGGCACGCGTACCCAGGAAAAACGCCGCGAAGTCCACAACAACGAACCACTGCCGGCCCTGAGCGTGATGTACCACGTCTCCGACGCCTGGAAACTGTTCGCCAACTACGAGACGTCGTTTGGCAGCCTGCAATATTTCCAACTGGGCCAGGGCGGCACCGGCGACCAGACCGCGAATGGTCTGAACCCCGAAAAGGCCAAGACCTACGAGGTGGGTACGCGCTACAACGACAATGTGTGGGGCGGCGAGCTAACGTTCTTCTACATCGACTTCTCGGATGAGCTGCAATACGTCAGCAACGATGTGGGCTGGACCAACCTCGGTGCGACCAAGCACACTGGCATCGAGGCCTCGGCCCACTATGACCTGTCGAACCTGGACCCGCGCCTGGACGGCCTGACCGCCAATGCCGGCTTCACCTACACCAAGGCCACCTCGGAAGGCGACGTACCGTTCAAGGGCCGTGACCTGCCGCTGTACTCCCGTGAAGTGGCCACCTTGGGCCTGCGCTATGACGTCAACCGTTGGACCCACAACCTGGATGTGTACGCCCAGTCGGGCCAGCGTGCGCCAGGCACGACCAGCACCTACGTCACCCAGGGCACGGCTGACGGTCAGTACGGTGATATCCCCGGTTACGTCTCGGTCAACGTGCGCAGCGGTTATGACTTTGGCGAGCAGTTGTCCAACCTGAAATTGGGTGTGGGCGTGAAAAACGTCTTCGACCAGCAGCACTACACCCGTTCCAGCGACAACAATGCCGGGCTGTACCTGGGCGAGCCTCGTACGTTCTTCGTACAGGCCAGCGTAGGGTTCTGATTGAAATATTGCCGCTCTTCCTGCTTAGGGAGAGCGGCACTGCCTGCCGACAGAGTGGCTTGTCTCTCACTCGATCAGATGTTCTTCCTACTTCGATTCTGGATACTTTCAGCGGTCTCAGGAACCGGTTCCCACAGTTCTGCCACACAGGATATGCCTGCCTTCGCTGGTTTCCTTGACGACTCAAGGCCAGGCACCTGAATAGACCGAACTGGAGAACTGGAATGTCGGTATCAGCATACAATCAGAGCGTTGCTCCTTCCCTCGATAACGCCTCCCTTGGAGATGCAAAACCCGCTGCCGAGCGGTCTGTCACCGGGTCAAATGTCCAGGTCACGGTAGGCGTCAATTTCACTGCGCAGTCCAATCAAACCGGACCGATATTCGGTGGCTCGCCGCCGCGGCCGTTGCCCGGAAACCTGCGTCCGAATCCTGGCCCGCCGCCGCGTCCGACGCCGACGTTGCCGGACCCTTATTACTCGAAACAGAGCAACGAACAACTGGCGCAAGGCCTTTTGAATAATTATGGCGCGTTCAAGGGACGCTGGCCTTCGCGCGACATCACGCAACAGAGCCTGCAGAAAGTCGCTAATCAACCGTTGACCGGCAATCCTTACAAAGACCCGAACATACGACTGGCGAACGAACTGCTGCGGCGTCCCGGACTGCTGCAATCCCTCGATAGAAATGGCAGCACCGGTGCTCTGGATGGTCGTTTGTCCAAAGACGATATCAGGAGCTTTGTTCGCTCGGACAATCCGCTGAAACTGAGTGACGACAAGCAAATCATCCAAGACGTACTGAACAATTTCAATGCGTTGAAAGGAGGGTACTTCAGCAGCACGATAAAACTCAGGGATCTTAATGCACGTGCGATGCAACCGTTGACCGGCAATCCGTACAACGACCATCTCACCCAGCTTTCGCGGGAAGTCATGGCGCGCTCTGATCTGAGGTCAGCGATGGATAATATCTACAGTTGGCAGCGCGATGGCAGGATTTCTCGCCAGGAACTCTACACATTGCTTCGTTAGACCCGGGGCCCCTGCTGTGCACTACACGGCTGGGGGCTACAAGTGCTGGCGCAGCCAATACACCCCAATCATGTGGAACTGTTCGCGAAGACGTACCACAAAGACAATATCCACCGGCCATTGAATGCCGATGGGGGCCTTCATCTACCGGATTAGGTCTGGACCATGAACTCGACATCATTTGATTCCCGTCACTCTCCGTATACCGCATCGACCGTGACTGCACTGGCGCATGAGGCGCAAAACTCAAGAAAACCTCAAGAGCTGAACCTCACATCCTCACCCAGGTTCAGCTTCAAGGCGCCCACCGCCGAGGATTTTGACAAAGGTTCTCGTTTGTTTACGGAGCAGTCGGCGCCCAACCCTGTGTTTTCAATGTTAGCGAGCCTTTGGAGCAAGGTGTCCCGGCGCTAGGTTTCACCGTGTCACACACCAGGATTTTCCAGAGCATGGATGCGCAGCAGGGCAGCTGGTTACAAGCGCTTAAGATTCCCAGGGGTATATCCAGTGTTTTGGACGACCCTCTTCGGAACCGTTGTTTTCTCAGGACCACTCAATCGTTGCTTGTGCCATCTTGATTTCGAGGCCTTTTCGAAGATCAGGCAATCAAGGCCCAGGCTACGAAATCTAGATAGGGTGGAGGTGAGTCATGATTGGTAGTGTCAATAATCTGAGCTATACGCAAGCAGGTGAGTCCAACACGCCTGGGCCAACGGGGACTGGTCAGTCTCGCTTTGAGGTCGATGCCCGTGCACTGGGTAAGCCGCTACCGGCAACGCAGTCAATCAACACCCGTTTCGCGAACGGAGCCGACCGGCACTTCGACGGTCAGAACCTGTACGGAGGCATGACGAACGTTGGCAACCCCTTCGTCAGCTCGGACGACCATCTGCTGGCGACCGACTTGAAAAACAACCTGTCATTGCTGGACGCTTTCAAGAAGGATGGCCGACTGACCCAAGGTTCATTACAGGAGATAGCCAAAGAAGAACCCAGCAGTAGCAAAGTCTCGGAGCGCACCATCATGTTGGCGCGAGAGATACTCAACCGTCCTCGATTGAACGATGCGATCACCGCGAAGGGCGGTGAAATCACGCATGACAGCTTGACCAAGGCTGGCGACTCGCAGATCGGCAATACCAACCCCAATACGCAGAGCGCGGACCCATTTCATGCGAAAACCGATGCTCAGGTTGTCCAGGCGTTCAAGGGCATGTTTGATGACTGGCGGGACAAATCGGAAGACCGCACGTTCTTTTTCGGTACACAAAGGCATCGGTACGTGAATAAAGACACGATTATTGAAATCGCCAAGGACCCCAATCAAACAGGCAACAACGGTGAACCTCTGCGGGATGTGCGCACCGGGTTTCCTTTGAAAAAGTACAGCGAGCAACAGGTGTACCTGGCCAAGAACCTGATGGAGAGGCCGGGTTTGATGGCCTCTCTGGACAGTTACAAAGCCAATGGTTACAGCCCTTTCGGAAGCCTGAATGACGATGGCTGGCTGAAGAACTACAGCATTGATCGCTGGCTTGAAAACGACAAGGAAGAGAAGGGGAAGTAACCTACGCAAACCCGCATGAGCCGCTTGAAAGACTCAATCTGCTCATGCCGCTTTATGTTCATACGCGCAGTATCTTCCCGCTGATCGCCACCGCCGCCAGCAGTACGCCAATCAATAGAAAGGCGGTCGCCAGGCTGCTGCCATGGGCGATGAACCCGATCACGGCCGGCCCAGCCAATATCCCCGCGTAGCCCAGGGTGGTAATGGCCGGCACGGCAATATGTTCTGGCATGACCGTCTGCTTGCCGACAGCGGTATAGAGCACTGGCACGATGTTGGAGCAACCGGCGCCTATCAATGCATAACCCAGCAGGGCCATTTCCCAGGCCGGTGACAAGGTGGCGAGGAATGTGCCGGCGGCCGCCAGCGCGCCGCCGGCCACGATCACCCGGGTAGCGCCCAGCCGACGCACGATGGCATCACCGGTCAATCGACCCGCAGTCATGGTCAAGGCAAAGGCCGCGTAACCCAGTCCCGCATAGGCTTCGTCCAAGCCGCGTTCGGCGCTGAGGAACACGGCGCTCCAGTCGAGTACCGCACCTTCGGCCAGGAACACGATAAAACACAGGCATCCAATGAACAGCACCACACCGTGGGGCACGGCAAACGCCGGGCCCGAACTCTCGCTGCCGTAGGGCAGCAGGTGCGGCGCCGCCTTGAACAGTGCCGCCAGCGTGATGACGATCACCACCAGGGTCGCCTGCAGCGGTGACAGTCCAAGCCCCAGCAACGCCGAAACGCCCGCCGCACCGACAATCCCACCCAAGCTGAACAGCCCGTGAAAGCCTGACATCATGGTCTTGCCACTGGCCCGCTCGACGATCACCGCTTGCAGGTTGACTGTGGAATCCACCGTTCCCAGGCCGGCGCCAAACAGAAACAACCCGGCCATCAATAACGGAATCGAACTGACCGTCGCCAGCATCGGCAATGCCAGGCAGATCATGATCGTCCCGGCGCTGAGCACGCGCCGGCAGCCAAAACGCGAGGCCAACGCACCGGCGGCAGGCATGGCGATGATCGAACCGACGCCCAGGCACAACAGCAGCAGGCCAAGAGTGCCTTCGCTCAAATCGGCACGGGCCTTGGCATAGGGCACCAGCGGCGCCCAGGCTGCGATGCCGAAGCCGGCAATGAAGAAAGCGATACGGGTCGACATTTGCTCCAGCCGCCCGGGAACCACGGGCGCTGAGGTGGGGATGGCAGTCATGAAAAATCCTTGGTTTTGCGTTCTACGAACGATGTCCGGCGTGACATCCTTGCACATCAGGCCATGAGGCGCGAGCCGCGTTCCGTTGAGATGGCGATGGTCGTGAATTTTATTTTTACACATCTGGAACGCCTGGACGGTTCGCCGCCACACAAGCAGTATCGAGTGTGTAGGAGGCGTTCTGGAAGGTGCGTAATCCCTGTGGGGGCTTTTGAACCCCTGGGTTCTCGTGGTGGATTACCACCTTCCAGGCCGCCTCCCGCTGTAGGTCGCTTCTGTAATACGCTGTTGTCTCAATATTCAGGCAACGACAAGGACCCACCGATGAAAAACTTCAGGCGCACAGCGGCATGACCCTTTTCTACGACGCCCGCGGCAATATCTACGGTGTGGTCAGCCCGACCTCATTGAGAAACATGGGCATTGATGTGCCCGAGAGCGCTGCGCTGGCCGCGTACACTCGCAATGACTGGACCTCGTCGGCCATCGCGTCCGAATGCGAGTGGGGCTCAATGCCACGTCCGGCCGGTGCCAAGGCCCATCGCTGTGATGGCTTGCTGGTCGGGCCGTTCCAGGCCGAGCCGCCGTTTGACCTGCTGATCGTCAATACCGACGGTTCCCTGGCTGAGCGCAGTGGCAACGGCCTGACGATTTTCGCCCAGGCACTCACTGACCAGGCCCTGATGAGCGAGGCCTGTGAGTTGCGGGTGCACCACGACAAATCGGACGCGGTCTCACCTGTGTCGACTTGGGTTGAACCGGCCGTCCGTGAGCAGATTTCAGGGTTCTGGCTTGAGTTGGGAGCCCCCGCTTTCGGGGCTGCGGCAGTGGGGGCGCAGGCGGGTGTGAATGACACTGAACGGAGCCATGTGAGCGAGTTGGCGGCGATCAACCCTCAGTGGGCAACCAGCCAATTCGTGCGGGTGGGCAACCCCCATTGCGTGACGCTGGTCGAGCGGTTATCTGCATTGCCAGATAACGCACAGATGCAGCAGCCAGCCCTGTTCGAGCCCTTGAAGAACATTGCATTTGCGCCCCCGGCGGGTGGTGGTCGGCCTTGTGCGGCAGGCGTCAACTTGCAATGGGCGGCACGCCAGCCCGGCAATCGAGTCATCGCGCGGGTCTTCGAGCGAGGAGAGGGACCCACCGCGTCTTCCGGAACCAGCGCCAGTGCGGTGGCTTGTGCGGCGTGGCGGGCGGGCTGGGTCGAGAGTGGCGAGGTAGCAGTGGTGATGCCTGGTGGCATTGCGCCGGTTCGCTTGCACACCGAGGGCGAGACTGTACTGAACGTCAGTCTGTTCGGGGCCGCAGAGCCGCAACCGTGAAGTTGTTTAACGGCTGATACTGTGATTCGGTGTCGGCTGTTTCTATATCGGTTAGTCATGTTGATGAATTGCGGTGTAGGGCGTTTCTTGTTCATAAACAGTGTTTCATGGGTTCGTTTTATTATCTTGTAAAAGATACTTCTAACTTCGTCGTACGAAACTTCTGTTTTATTTTGGAACGGCCGATTTTCGCCCGGAATGGCTAAGCTTTGAGATATTCAAGCGCTTGCTCTTGCTGACTGATTCGATGTCCAGCAAGGGGAAGTATCTCAGGGTTTTCATTCATTAACGGCGGGTGCCCACGGATGGTTAACGCGTTTGTTTCGTCACGTTTCAATTTGGTTCTTCCACAGATAAACACTGCCTTGCAAGTCCTGGCATTCAAAGGTAATGAAGTCCTCGATCAACCCTTTTTCATCCATATACAGGTGGTCAGCGAAAACCCTTCCCTTGATCTGGAGGCGCTGCTCCACCAACCCGCTTACCTGGATCTTGGTGAAGCGAACGAAGGCTTGCATGGGCAGGTTTACGCCATCGGACGGGACGACCCAGGTCGGCGCATCACGCGTTATCACCTGACCCTGGCGCCCCGGCTGGCCTGTCTTGCACATCGGCATGACCAGAGGATTTTCCAGCAACGCAGTGTGCCGCAGATCATCGCGCAGGTCCTTGAGCAGCATGGCATCCTGGCGGATGCCTACGTGTTTGAACTTGGCCCGGTGGTTTATCCGGCGCGTACGTTCTGCGTGCAGTACGCAGAAAGCGACCTGCACTTCATCCAGCGGCTCTGTGAAGAGGAAGGCATTCACTACCATTTTCGTCACAGCCTAGACAATCATCTGCTGGTATTTGGTGATGACCAGACGGTGTTTGGGCGTTTACCCGGGCAACGCTATAGCGCTCCCGGCGGACCCCAAGTCGAGACAAGGGTTATCCAGCGATTCGACGTGCGCTTGGCCACCCGCAGCCAAAGGACGGTGCGCCGTGATTACGACTTCGAACATCCTTCCTTGCACCTGCACGACAGCGCGGGTGTCGCGTCGACACTCCCCCTTGAGGACTATCAGTACCCGGCAGGGTTCACCGGTCATACCCGTGGCAAGCAATTGGCGCATCGGAGCCTGGAGCGTCACCAGCGCGATCGGCATCGGGCATTGGGCAAGAGTGATCAGCCAGTGCTGCGCAGTGGGCACTTCCTTGAGATACGAGATCATCCCGATCCATCCTGCAACGACCTGTGGCTGATCACGTCGGTGCGTCATGAGGGTTATCAACCCCAGGTGCTGGAGGAAGCAACACCGGCAACCGACGCGTTCCACGGCTATCGCAATCGCTTTACCGCAACACCTTGGCAGGCCGTGCATCGGCCGTCTCTCAGGCATCCCAAGCCGACCATCAATGGTAGCCAGACCGCAACCGTGACCGGGCCCGCCGGTGAGGATGTGCATTGCGACGCCTATGGTCGGGTAAAGGTGCGCTTTCATTGGGACCGCCTGGACACGGCGGATGATAAAAGCAGTTGCTGGGTGCGAGTGGCATCTGGCTGGGCCGGTGACGGGTTTGGCGCAACGATGATCCCGCGTGTGGGCATGGAGGTGTTGGTGACCTTCCTGGACGGGGATCCCGACCGCCCGTTGATCAACGGCTGCCTGCCGAATGCGTTGCACCGGCCGGCCTATCCCTTGCCGCAGCACAAGACCCGTAGCGTTTTGCGCAGCCGCAGTTCCCTTGGGGGGGAAGGCGCCAACGAGGTCTACCTGGAAGATCGCCGTGGCGAGGAGCTTGTCTACCTGCGTGCACAGCGGGACCTGGAGCAAAGGGTCGGCCATGACAGTCGATTGGAGGTCGTGGGGGAGCGGCGAGAAGTCGTCCATGGCTTAAGCACGGCTCACTTGGAAGGCGAAGAACATCGCCACATCACCGGCGACCGCAAAGTGGTGCTCAAGGCCAATGACTACCTTGATGTACAAGGCGATAGCCGGACCCAGGTGGCGCAGACCCTGGTCATCGAGGCTGGGCAGCAACTTCACTTCAAGTCCGGTGCCAGCCTGGTAATCGATGCCGGTGCGCAGCTGAGTCTCAAGGCGGGTGGAGAGCATCTGGTCATCCAGGCTGGTGGCATTTTCAGCAGTCGTCCCATTGCCGTTGGCGGCTCACCGTCTGCGACCCCGTTGGCGAGCGCCATGAGAATGGCCGGTGCGCCAGAGGTCTCCAAGGTACAAGGCTCGACCATGAACCTGGCCCGACAACTGGGGGCGGACTACTGCCCAGTGTGCGAACGCTGCCGTGAAGGCCTCTGTGATCTGCCGGGGAGGGCTGCCTGATGCAGGACATGCCAGGCCAATGGATGGCCCAACAACAGCAGGCAGGGCGGCATCTGTGTTTGATCCTTGAGGGACAGAACGCCGCACGCGAACGACTGCTGGCAGTGCGCAGCTTGTCGGACTACCGCAGCTTCTATGGTGAGACTGTGCTGGCGGAACTCATGATGGACGGTCCCGCCATCCTGCTGCTGAAGCAGATGAGCGAGCCTGCATTACGAGACCTCTTGCAACAGCCCGAGGGTCACTGGGGCTGGCTGGGCAGCTTGCCAGGCGAGGACCTGACAAGCGTGACCCGGCACTGGCGCGACCGTTTGCTGACGGGGCCGGAGGGCGAGCAATCGCTGTACCGCTTTCACGACAACCGTACCCTCGCGCGTGCGCTGGACTATCTATGCCCTGAGCACTGGCCGGCATTCCTCGGCCCCTTGATCAGCCTGTGTTACTGGCACGAAGGCCGCTGGCGAATGGCTGATAACCCGGCTCCCGGCGAGTATCCGCTACCTGATCCGGTCCCTTGGCTGAACACACCCAACCCGAATGCCGAAGCCATCCTGCACGCCAATATCCTGCGTTATCTGTTGGCCGAACACAGCGAAGACCTGGTCGCACTGGTGGAATTCCAGGACCCGAGAATTTGGCTGAGCCAAGTGTTGGAGCAGGCGCGTACCTGGCGATGGCGGGGCCCGGAGCGATTGGCGTTTCTGGTGGTACGAAGGTTGGAGGAGGCCACCCGCAGCAGCGTCATTCGGTGGCAACCGCTGGTTGGGGAAGCCCCAGAGGATCACTTTGAGCGGGTGGTGGAGCAGTGGCGATCAATGGAGGGAAAGGATGAATAAAAGAAGCCTAGGTGTATGGGGTGTGGTGGGGATGCTGGGGCTGACAGGGTGTGCGGGCAAGCCGGTTGATCGCTTTACGCTGGAGGTTGATCTGCCGGCGGAGTTCCGTTTCATCGGTGGTGCCAACTACGGGCCTGCGACAGGGGAAACCTGCATGTTGCCTAGGCGTCGGGGCAAGCGACCGGAGCGGAAGATTTTTATTGCGAGCTACAAGCCTGTGGCCGAGCGCGTGAGTTTTGAGTTGCCGTTGAGTGAGGTGATTGAAGGTTGCCCTACGGTTTTACGAAGTGTGGATTTTGATCTGTATGCGAAGTGGGGGAAGCGAGATACGGATGTTGGGGGAGACCTCACAGGTTTCCCAATTCTAGATGATTCGGACGTTAATGAATTTGGGATGCCAGCGACGGGGATTCAGGAGTTGCATCGGCGTTGTCAGTGGTCGTTTCGGACAGTGGGGCCCCAGCACGCGATCATCAAGATTCTAAAATGCAGTTATGCGAGCAAAGTGAGTTCGTTGTCAGGTCTTGTGCAAAGAGATCGGCTACCAGGGAAAACGCTCAGGATGGTAGTGACTGTCGTTGGTGAGGAAGAACCGGCTGTTGGTGACAACTGGGTAGCAGTACCAGGCGGCTGGAAACGTTGTAAAGGTAAAAGCTTTGAGGATATTTATGCGTTTTGTAACGGCAACACCTCCGACTTTAAACCAGTAAAAATGCCGGATGGCCGCGTCTGTGATGTCTATCCGTCATGTGAATAACAAGGAGCAAGGCCATGAAGCTGGATGCAAGGAAGCAAGCTTTTTTCAGTGATAGCAAACCAGCCTGTTCGTTGCGCGGGCATTGGGTGAGCTTTAGCCTGGTCGATGAACTGGGCGTGGGAACGTTATACGGTGGCCTGCCTTACACCGTCTACGATAGTGCAGGGCAGGAGTACAAAGGCAGGCTCAATGGAGAAGGGTTTGCCAAGGTGCAAGATATTTACTGTGGGCCCGTGGTACTTATTTTTGATGACCTGTATTCAGGCGAAGAGCAGCCATATCATTGGCTGATGTTGCGTTCTACCTACAAGCTCCCTATCACCGAGCTTCAAGTTCGGGCTGAGCAGGCTCGCTTTGCTGCCGCTGATGGTCAGCGCCCCAAAAGTAATCCTGCTCAGCAAAAGGCCAACCGGTTCTATCAGGTGGAAGTGCGTGATTTAGTCCGCCATGTCGCCCACTTGCCACCGATTGCACCTCGGAGTCATGAACCCCAGCGGCACGCATTGAAAATGATGGGCGACCTGGGGTTCGGACCACCCCAATCAAACTTGGCGGGAATCGTATTGTTTCCCAACAACCACACCGCTCTGGAGGTTCGACCACTACGGGCCTTCCGTCCGATACTTTCAACCGACGACAGCTTTTGCGCCTTGAATCTCTATCAACTAGCATTGATGGCGACTTTGAGTTACTGCAATTTCGGTCAGGAGCCATCTAAAAGTCCCCAAGACCAAGTTGGCTTCCCTCACGATCCCAGTGTTGGGCATCTATTCGCTGAAAGTCTTTCGGGTTATCAACAGGCTTGGCGGTTTGATGCGGAACAAGTGAAGCGTTTCTACCCCATTTACGAAGAAGTCTCTTACTCTCAGCGCTTCGAGATTCTGCCTTTCGATCCCTCGATGTACCCACAAAACCGACCGGAGCTTAGGGAAAAGCAAGAACATCCAGCGCGGTTGCACTTTTTCGATGATGAGCATTTTGGTACAGATACCCAAGCGTTTATCACCCACCACGATGAAGCAATCCTGATTGCAGTGCGTGGAACTGCCAGCGCCGCAGACGGGATGCGAGATGCAAACGCCCATCAGGTCCCTTTCACAGAAGGTGTCGGCAAGGCCCACCAAGGTTTTTATCAGGCTTACCGGGCGATGCGTGATTTCGTGCTGCGGTATCTCGATCAATTCCATACCGACCAACGAATAATCATCTGCGGCCACAGCCTTGGCGGTGCAATTGCCTTGTTATTGGCAGAAGGGCTACGTCGTACCCAGGACCGTAACTACAACATCCTCCTCTACACCTACGGCGCCCCCCGTGCCGCCGACTCCGAATTTACCGAGGGCGCCTCAACCCTGGTCCACCATCGCATCGTCAATCACAACGACCCCGTCCCCAGCGTGCCAGCCCCATGGATGAACACCACCGCCAAACTCTGGATCCCCGGCGCCGTCACACTGTTCGCCGCTCCTGCACCGGGCGGCCTGCTGTTCGCCGCCGGTTTGGTTCGCCTTGGTGGAAACCCTTACCAACACCACGGCGAACAACACCATTTCATGCCGATCATGTTGCCGGACGGCACACAGTCTTCGGTGTTGTGGAAGCCCGGTTGTGAGTCCATCCAGGAGGCCGGTTGCAACCGAGCCTTGCAACTCCATGGTGATATGCCCGAGCGGGATAACCTGCTGAAACAGCTGTTCCAGGCCAACCAGCACTTCATGACCGCCAGCTACATCCCGGCGGCCTGGGCGACGCTCCGTCGCTGGCAACAAACCCAGGAAAGCAACGGCCCGCTGGTCACGCCAAGAGAGTTCGAGTTGCTCGACCTAGCACTTGAAACCATGCGCGAGCAACTGCGCAACAAGCGTCGGGAACTGGCCCGTCTCAGGCCCGCCAACGATCGGGGCTATGAACATCATGATGCCTTGAACAGCGAGATCGACCGCTTGCACACCAGCCGTGAGCGCCTTGCGACCCTACGTTGGCGACGCCTGGAAGCCCGAGATGTCTACGGCAGCCAGGCCCATAGCGCCCACTTGCAACCCAGCCTCAAGCGCTGGTTCAGCCACCGTGAAAACCGTGAACTGTCGCAAGTCGCCCGCATTCCTCCCGCGTTGCATCACGAATGGGGGAGGGCGCAAACGCTGGATATCGACTCTATCGTCTGAGCCTGGCGTTTACACAAACTCCACCTGCGCCGGCTGACGCTTCATCAACACCTTGCCGTTGCGGATCGAGTACAGCGGCAAGCCCTGGCTGCGAATGACCTCATAGTCGCTGTCCGCCGAGAGTATCAACAGGTTGGCGGGCCGTCCGGGCTCCAGGCCGTAACGCTCACCCAGGGCCATGGCCTTGGCGCTGTTGTCGGTCACCAGGTCCAAGGCGCTTTGCAGGTTGCGGTAGCCGAGCATGTGGCAGATGTGCAAACCGGCTTCCAATACCCGCAGGATGTTGCCGTTGCCCAGGGGATACCAGGGATCGACGATGGAGTCCTGGCCGAAACACACGTTCATGCCGGCTTCCAGCAGTTCATTGACCCGGGTGACGCCACGGCGTTTCGGGAAGCTGTCGAAGCGGCCTTGCAGGTGAATGCTCTCGGTGGGGCAAGAGACGAAGCTGATCCCCGAGTGCCCCAGTAGACGGAAGAGTTTGGCGCAGTAGGCGTTGTCGTAGGAGCCCATGGCGGTGGTGTGGCTGGCGGTGACGCGGGCCCCCATGTCGCGGCTGCGGGCTTCTTCGGCCAACACTTCGAGAAAGCGCGAGTGCGGGTCGTCGGTTTCGTCGCAATGCACGTCCACCAGGCAGCCGGTACGTTCGGCCAGGTCCATCAGGAACTTCACCGAACTCACGCCCTGGTCGCGGGTGTATTCAAAGTGGGGGATGCCACCGATCACGTCGGCGCCCAGGCGGATGGCTTCTTCCATCAGTTCGCGGCCGTTGCGATAGGACTCGATGCCTTCCTGGGGGAATGCGACGATCTGTAGGTCGATCAGGTGCGTGCTTTCTTCACGCACTTGCAGCATGGCCTTGAGCGCGGTGAGGTCCGGGTCGGTGACGTCGACGTGGGTGCGCACATGCTGGATCCCGTGGGCGGCAAGGGCCTGGATCGTCTTCTTGGCGCGGGTCTTGGTGTCTTCCTGGGTGATGGTGGCTTTGCGTTCGCCCCAGCACTCGATGCCTTCGAACAGGGTGCCGCTCATGTTCCAGCGCGGTTCGCCAGCGGTCAGGGTGGCATCGAGATGGATATGCGGTTCGACAAAGGGTGGAATCACCAGGTTGCCAGCAGCGTCCAGGTCGTCGGCTGCCGCAATCGGTGATCCTGATTGCAGCGTGATACTGGCGATCCGGCCATGTTCCAGGTGCAGATCATGCAGGCCTTCACGGTTGCGCAGGCGGGCGTTGATGATGTGCATGGGCAAGTTCCTCTTGGCTAAAAACAATCAGGCGGACAGTCGCCAGATCATCAGCGCTATACCGATGTCCAGGCGATCATAAGCATTATCCAGCGTCAGCCCGCACAGGGCTTCGATGCGCTGGACGCGGTGCGTCAGGGTGTTGCGGTGCACAGCCAGCCGCTGGGCGGCGGCCACAAGGTTACCATTCTCATGGAACCAGGCTTCCAGGGTGGGCATCAGGCTGGGGCCGTGGTGCAGGTCGTGGCGCAGCAATGGGCCCAGGCGTTCGTTGAGAAACTGGTCGAGCAGGGCGCGATCACGCACGCCGCTGAGCAATTTGAGCACGCCCAGTTCGTCGTACACGCATAACCCGGCGCGTTCGCTGAAACGTCGTGCAGCGGCAAGCGCCTGGCGGGCCTCATCCTGTCCCTGGGCCAGGCGTGCCGGTGGGTGAGCGGCGGCGCTCAGGCCGATAAACAGTTTGAGCGGTGCCAGGCGCAGGTTCAATGGGTTGAGCCAGTTGGCCAATTGCTGGCGATTAGCCAATGCTGCGACAGCATCTGGAGCTGGGAGCAGCAGTGTCCATTGCCCGGCCCGCCCCAGTACCGGCAAACCGGCCGAGAGTTGACGCAATCGACGGCTGATACCGTCATGTTGGCGGGCCAACTGCACCTCCACAGAAGCCGCATCACCCTGGGCAAACAGCAACTCACTGCCTTCCAGTTGCAGTTGAACCACCTGCCAATGCTCAGCTAAAGGAATGCCCAACTGCGTGGCCCGGTGCAACAAAAGATCCAGGGATTGGTAATCGCCGGTCAGCAAGCGCTCCAGTACATCATGCCGCGAGCGTCCCAATTGCTCGGACTGGATCAGCGCCGAGCCAATGGCCTGTGTCACCAGCACCATTTTCAACGAATAGGGCTGTTCGATCAGCGGCATGCCGGCGGTTTCGGCGGCGTCGAGCAAACGCTGGGGAATCGCCTGGATATACGCGGGCCCCGTCAGAATCACCAGTCCGGCCACCTGACGTTCGCAGGCTTCCTCCAGCAGTTGCAGCAGGTTGGTTTCGTCGCGTGGGTGATTGATCCCGGTGACGAACACCAACTCACCCCCCAACACCCACTCGGCGATGCCGCTGTTTTCCGCCACATAGGGCCAACGCACGCCATTATCCAGGCCAGCGGCGCCGGCACGCAGGCGCATGGACTCCAGGCCCGGCAAGGCCAGCACATCGGCGAGGGTCAGGCTCATGCCTGGGCGTCAGCCAAGGGCGCACGCACGCGAAGTACGGCGGTGAGCACGATGTAGGTCAACGACGCGGCCACGATACCCACCAACGGTGCGACCCAAGGTGAGTTGAACGCCAGCACCGTGCCCACCCCATAGGCCACCAACCCTGGCCAGTTGAACGCCGGCAGGCGCGCATCCGCCAGGCGCGGGTAGTGGCCGCGATAGCGATAGAAGAAGTCCGCCATGATCACCCCGCCAATCGGCGGAATCACCGTGCCCAGTAGAATCAAATACGGCACCAGCATGTCGTACATGCCGAGCAACGCCAGCAGCGTGCCGATCACCGCGCCGGCCAGGGTCACGGTCTTGCGCCGCTTGGTGCGCAGCAGGTTGCAGCCGGCCACCGCGAAGTTGTAGATGGTGTTGTCCTGGGTGCTCCAGATGTTGAGCAGTAACATGGCCATCGCCGCCATGGCGAAGCCTTGCAGCAGCAATACTTCGACCACATCCGGTTGCTGATAGACGATGGCACCGTAGGCGCCGATCAGCACCATCAAACCGTTGCCGATAAAGAAACCGATCAGGCTGGCCAGCACGGCCACCTTGGCGGAACGCGAAAAACGCGTCCAGTTGGTGGCCTGGGTCGCGCCGCTGACAAAGGTGCCGAACACCAGGGTGATCGCCGTGGACAAGTCCAGTTCGCCAGTCGGCACCACCGCCAGGAGCCCATCCAGCCCGCCGACTTTGACCGTGGCCACCCACATCGACAGAAACAGCAGGATACCCATCGCCGGCACCGCGATGTAGGACAGGATCTCCAGCCCGCGATAGCCAATGTAGGCCGTGGCGCAGAACACCAGGCCGAACAGCACCATCAACGCAAGGACGCTGCCCTGGCCCAACTCGAAATACTTGCCCAGCACCACGGCGGCCGTGGCGGTGCCCCAGGCGTACCAGCCGATCTGGGTGAAACCGAGGATCAAGTCACTGAGCTTGCTGCCCATTTCGCCAAAGCAGAAGCGCCCCATCAACACCGAATTCAGCCCGCTCTTGAAGGCAATGTAACCCAGGCCTGCGGCGTAGATACCCAGCAGCAGGTTACCCAAGGCTACGACGCCAAGCATGTCGGTGAAGCTGAACGCCACACCCAGTTTGCCGCCGGCAAACATGGTCGCGGTAAAAAAGGTAAAGCCCAGCAGCACCATGGCGGTAGACGCCAGGCCTTTGCGCGCATGCATCGGGACTTCGCTGAGGGGGTAATCGTTGCCCGGTTCTTGCTGCGTCATGTGCTTGCTCCCTGAATGAGTGACGCAGGCCTATTGCACCGCGCGTGCCAAACCGGCGGCAGTGATGTGCGCACGGCGGGCGCTGTGCACCGTGCACATTATTTATAGCCAAACAGGGGAGAAACGCTGGAAGGAGTGTTCGCCGTGCCCAGTCGGGCACGAAAGCGGTGCAGCAGTGATACAAATTGGATCAGTCGAACAGCGTCTGTGTGGTCTCGCCACGATGGAAGGCGAATGCGGCTTCCAGGTCACTTTCGATGGTGCGCCCACGGGACAGCGGTGGCAGCTCATCCAGGCGGAAAAAGCCCACCTCGGTGGTCTCGAACCCCGCCATCGGCGCCGACTGGTCTACGGGTTCACAGAGGAAGTACAGCTTGTAGAAATCGCGCACGTCCGGCCGATACAAGCCCTTGGCCTTGTGCGTCACGCTGTACAGGGCCCGCGCGGTCACCGTCAGCCCGGCTTCTTCGCGAATCTCCTTGACGATGTTTTCCGCCGCCGACAAGCCGATATCAGCGTAACCACCCGGCAGCGCCCAGCAGCCGTCGGTCAACTCCCGAACCAACAGAATCCGATCGCCTTGGATGACCGCACCGCGCACATCGATCATTGGCGTCGAGTAGCGTTTGGCGAAGTCCGTAACCAACCCGGTGATGCGCTCCAAGGGCACATTGCCCAATTGCGCGAGCATGGTGTGGGCAATCTCGGCAATTTCTTCCAAGCGCTCGCGCTCGAAATCATCGGTGCAAAAGTGCAGCCCCGTGGACGCCAGCGCCTGCAAGCGTTTGGCCTGGGCCAGCCAAGTGTTTTCCATGGGTTACTCCGCGAGTTGTTTGAGCATGTACACCCGGCGCAGGCCGTGTTCTTCGGCCCGGTGGGTCTCGACATAGCCTCGACGGGTGTACAGCGTAATGTTCTCGGTCATGGCTTCGTTGGTGTACAGCCGAATGGCCATGAAGCCGGCATCGAGCGCCTGGTGCTCGGCAAAGTCCATCAGCAATCGCCCAAAGCCCAGCCCTTGGGCTTCTGGGGCGACCGCCAGGTTATCCAGCAACAGCGCGTTGCCATCATCCAGCAGGATAATAAAACCCTGAACTCTCCCAGCATTTTCCAGCACATGTACGCCACCGGCCTGCACCCACTGGCGGTAATCCTCCAGCATCGGGCCGGGCTTGCGGCCGATCCGTTCGATGTACGGCGAGTAGGCGGCCTGGGCGATAGCCTCAATGGCAGCAACATCATCAGCAGTGGCGGGGCGCATCATTGCAGTGGGCTCCTTGCGGGCAGGAAGCCACGACTGTAAGGGAGGCAGGTACAAAAAAACCACCGCGCAGGGTGGTTTTTTCACATCGCACGTTTACTCGCCGCGATAGATGCAACCGCTGGTGCAGGTTTCGTGGATACGAATCGCACTGAGCTCAGGCAGCAGGGGCTTCAACTCGTTCCAGATCCACTTGGCCAGCACTTCGCTGGTGGGGTTTTCCAGGCCAGGGATGTCATTGAGGTAGTTGTGGTCGAGGCGTTCATAGAGCGGCTTGAAAATCGCCTTGATCTCCGAGAAGTCGCGAATCCAGCCGGTATGGGGATCCAGGTCGCCGCTCAGGTGGATCGCCACCTTGAACGAATGCCCATGCAGGCGCCCGCATTTGTGGCCTTCCGGTACGTGGGGCAGGCGGTGGGCGGACTCGAAGGTAAATTCTTTGAAGATTTCCACAGTGTTTTCAGCTCGGTCAGGTATCTGGCAGGCGGCGAGTTTAACAGCTTGAGCCCTTGCCGCGCATACCGTCCCTCTGTAGGCATCGGCTTGCTGGCGAATTATAGATTGCATGTGGCGAGGGAGCTTGCTCCCGCTGGCGGACTGATAGGCGAACTGGATGTTGGTGGTGGGCGGGGTACATATCCGTTATTTGGGTAACGGCTGATATTGGTTCCGCCCTTACGGCGGGTCACTTTCGAAAAGCGCGAAAGTAACCAAAGCGCTCTTGCCCCAACACTCGNNNNGCGTGTTTGACGGGGCGCCTGAGATCAAGATCAAGAGCGGCTCGCTTCGCATCGTGGTTAGTGGGGAGACAGCGGCTACAGGGGCTGTAGGCGCTCGCCCAATTGGCCGTTATCCGCCAGTTGCAGAAACTCATCGCCCAGCCGCTGGCTCTCGCTCATCGCGGTCTGCCAGTACTTGTTACGGCTTGGGTCGTCGCCCATGAAGCGCTTGAAGTCGCTGCGGTCCGGGAGTTTGCCGTGGGGCAGGCGGGCGAGGTAGTCCTTGGAAGGCGCCAGCAGCAATACATCCTGCAAACCCTGTGGGCTGCTGCGCCGCCATGGCAGGCCCTTGTCGAACCAGCCGGGGATGACCCGGTCCGTGAAGTGCGGGTACAGCACGATGTCGTCGCCGTGGTAGGGCAGGTCGAGGTGATAGTCCAATAGGCCTCCGTCGCGGTAGGTGCCGGCGCCTGCACCCGGCAGGTCGCGCACGCCTTGCATCACCATGGGGATGGAGCCCGAGGCCAGCAGGGCCTGGCGCAGGTTGCCCAGTTCCAGGGGCAGGAAGCGCGATGGAAAATCCTTTAGGGGATGCACCGGTGGCGCCTGTCGTGGGTCGTGGATGATCAGCCGTTCAAAGTGCCGCGACAGCCGCGCGCGGCCGCGCAGGTTATCGGCGATCACCGACGACAGGCCGAGTCCCAGGCGCCCACGGTGGTCATCAGCGAGCAGGCCGTGGCTCTTGACCACCATGATGTTCAGGCGATAGCTAGGGTTGTCCAGCACCCGCGCATCGCGACCGGCCAGCAGGTCGTCGAGCATGCGCTGGCAGCTCTGGCTGACCTCGGCCATGGTCACGCCCTTGGCAAAGCTTTGTTCGTTGTACAGGCGACCGAGGTCCAGCAGGCCTTGCACCGGGTCGGGCAGGCATGCGCTGGCAAACCGCCAGGAGCCGATGGACGCGCCGACCAGCGCCCGTTCCCGTGGCGCGCGGGGTAGCCATTCACCGAACAGCGCCAGGTCCAGGCCCTGGATACCCAATGCCTTGGGGCCGCCGGCCGCGCCGGGCAGGATGCCGACGTCGGCCGGCGTGAGGCCTTGCTCGCGAATGCGGGTAAAGGCGCGTTTGCCGGCCTTGAGGGTCAGGGCGGGAAACTTGATGTGGATGGCTGTCATTCCGGTCTCTCATGCAACGAGCGGGGCAGTATAGGAAATCTCTCACGGCGATGGGTGAAGAGGCCTGTGGGAAATTGCCATGGTGGCAATTCAGTTTCAGTTAAGTTGCAGACGGTACGGTGGCGGACGTAGGAAAAATCTTGAAACGGAGACTCTCCATGAAGCGCCTCACAGTGCTGGTCGCCGCCGGTATCATCGCTCTCACGGCGACCCAGGCCCGAGCCGTGGACCCCGACAAGCCACTGAAAGTGCCTGCCACTGTTACTATTGTCGCCTTTGATCAATTGGAAGCCACGGCCTTGGCCCTGCATCCAGGCTCGACGCTGCTGGATACCGACCTGGACGAAGAGTACGGCAAGTACCTTTACCAAGTTGAACTGGAAGACACCAACGGCATCGAGTGGGAGATTGAATTGGACGCGCTCACTGGGCAGGTTCTCAAGAATCATCAGGAAACGTAATGAAGGTAAATTTAAACACCGGCAGTCGAGTGGCGTTGGTGCTCCTGGTTTTTTGCTCAAGTCTGGCTGCCCGCGATCTTGATCAGGACGAGGCCTTGGCACTGCGCCAGCAGGGGATCATCTTGCCGTTGGAGCAGTTGCTGGAGCAGGCCATGGGGCGTCACCCTGGCTCGCGTCTGCTTGAGGCCGAGCTTGAAAAAAAGCACGGTAAATATGCCTATGAAGTGGAACTGGTCACCGCCGACGGCGTGGTGCGCGAGATCAAGCTGGACGCATCCACGGGTGTGCTGATCAAAGACGAGGAAGACTGATGCGCCTGCTTTTGGTGGAAGACAACGTTCCCCTGGCCGATGAACTGCTGGCCGGGCTGCAACGCCAGGGTTATGCCGTCGATTGGCTCGCCGATGGTCGCGACGCCGCGTACCAGGGGCGTAGCGAACCCTATGACCTGATCATTCTTGACCTGGGCCTGCCGGGTTTGCCTGGGCTTGAGGTACTGGCGCAATGGCGTGCCGCCGCGCTGGCCATCCCGGTGCTGGTCCTCACGGCTCGCGATTCCTGGGCCGAGCGCATCGAAGGGCTTAAGGCTGGCGCCGATGATTACCTGAGTAAACCCTTTCACCCCGAGGAACTGCACCTGCGCATCCAGGCGCTGTTGCGCCGCTCCCACGGTCATGCGAATCAACCGACCCTGCAGGCCGCCGGCCTGCATCTGGATGAAGGCCGTCAGTGCGTGCTGCGCGATGGCGCGGAGATCCAACTGACCGCCGCCGAATTCCGCCTGCTGCGTTATTTCATGTTGCACCCCGAACAGATCCTGTCGAAAAGCCACCTGGCCGAGCATCTGTATGACGGCGAAACCGAGCGCGACTCCAATGTGCTGGAAGTCCACGTCAACCACCTGCGTCGCAAGCTGGGCCGCAGTGTGATCGAGACCCGGCGCGGCCAGGGTTACCGGTTTGGCGCCAGCGGCGCATGAGGTCAATCCAGCGGCGCCTGAGCCTGGGCCTGGTCAGCGTGATGGTGGTCGTCGGCGTAGCGCTGGCGCAAACCAGCCTGTGGTTGTTCGAAACAGGGTTGCAGCGCTATCTGGAAGCCGGCTTGCGCAACGACAGCGAGAGCTTGTTGGTGGCGTTGGTACGTGGCCCTGAAGGTTTGCAATTGCACGAGAAACGCCTGTCGCCGGCCTATCAACGGCCGTTTTCGGGGCACTATTTCCGTATCGATTTTGCCGATAAGCACTGGCGCTCCCGCTCGTTGTGGGACCAGGACCTGCCTCATCTTCCCGAGGCGGGACTCAAGGGCAACCTGCAACTGGGGCCGGAAGGCCAGCAACTGTTGGTGTTGCGCGAGGATTACAAACGCTTCGGCCAGTCAATCTCCATCAGCGTGGCGCAGGACTACACGCCGGTGCGGGAAAGCTTTCGCCTGATGCGTCAGATCGGTCTGGTGTTGGGGTTGGCGGCGTTGCTGCTGGTGCTGATCCTGCAACGGATCACCGTGCGCCGCGCCTTGCGCCCGCTGGAAACCGCGCGTAACCAGATCGCCCAGCTGCAACAGGGCCAGCGTTCACAGCTCGACACCCAGGTGCCACTGGAACTGGAGCCGCTGGTGGCGCAGATCAACCACCTGCTGGCTCACACCGAAGACAGCCTCAAGCGTTCACGCAATGCGCTGGGCAACCTCGGCCACGCCCTCAAGACCCCGCTGGCGGTGCTGTTGAGCGCCGCTTCGAGCGACGCGCTGAAGGATCATCCCGAGTTGGGCAAGCTGTTGCGCGATCACCTGGAGCAGGTGCAGCACCGCCTCAACCGCGAGCTCAATCGTGCTCGCCTTGCGGGGGAAACCCTGCCGGGCGCGCTGTTCGACTGCGAAAAAGAACTGCCCGGCCTACTCGCTACCCTCAACATGATCCACGGCGAACACCTGGACCTGAGCTCCCACGCCGCGCCCGGCTTGCAGCTGCCCTGGGACCGAGAAGACCTGTTGGAGTTGCTTGGCAATCTATTGGATAACGCCTGCAAATGGGCAGATGCCGAGGTACGCTTGACCGTTACCGAGGCCGAGCACAGCTACTTGTTGGCGGTAGAAGATGATGGCCCCGGCATTCCGGAAACCCAGCGTGACCAGGTGTTCAGCCGTGGCACGCGCCTGGATGAACAGATCCATGGTCATGGCCTGGGGTTGGGGATCGTGCGGGATATCGTCGAGGTGTGGGGTGGGGTGCTGCAGTTGCAGGAAAGCGAGTTGGGCGGGCTCAAAGTGCTGATCGAATTGCCGAAGCGCCAGGGATAAGCCTGTCGCTTCGACAAGCGGCTGATCACACCCTGAACTGATCCATCAACCCCTGCTGCTGATTCGCCAGGCTGTTCAACGCCTGGCTCACCCGTGCCGATTCATTCGCCTGCTCCGACAGCGACTCGGTCACATCGCGAATGGTCGCTACGTTGCTGTTGATCTCCTCGGCCACGGCGCTTTGTTCTTCGGCGGCGCTGGCGATCTGCAGGTTCATATCGCTGATCACTGTCACCGCATCGCCAATCTGGCGCAGCGCCGTCACGGCTTGCCCCACCTGTTCGACACTGCCCTGGGCCTGGCGATAGCTGTTGCCCATGGAACCGACCACCTCTTCGGTGCCGCTTTGCAGGTGTTCGATGACCAGGCGGGTTTCTTCTACGGACTCCTGGGTTCGCCGTGCCAGGTTGCGCACTTCGTCGGCCACCACCGCAAAGCCACGGCCGGCCTCACCGGCGCGGGCGGCTTCGATGGCGGCATTGAGGGCCAGCAGGTTGGTCTGCTCGGCAATGCCGCGAATCACTTCGAGCACCGAACCGATTTTTTCGCTGTTGGCGGCCAGGCCTTCGACCTGGGTCATGGCCGTGCTCATGTCGGCCGCCAACTCGCCGATATTGCGCGTAGTGCGGTCGATCACCTTCAGGCCATCACGGGTGGCCTGGTCGGCGTCGCGGGCGGCTTGTGCGGCCTGGGCAGCGCTGCGCGCCACATCCTGGGCAGTGGCGCTCATTTCATGGGACGCGGTGGCCACCTGGTCGACCTGGCGATATTGCTGCTCCATGCCGGCGCTGGTTTCAGTGGCAATCGCAGCGGATTGATCGGCTGTGCCACGGGCGTCCTGCACCGAGCGTTTCACCTCGGCAATGATCGGTTGCAGTTTGTCGAGGAAGCGGTTGAACCAGCCAGCCAGTTGGCCCAGCTCGTCCTGCTTGTCGTAGGCCAGGCGTCGGGTCAGGTCGCCTTCGCCGCTTGCGATGTCTTCGAGCATGTGGGCCACGCCGAGGATCGGGCGGGTCACGCTGCGGGCCATCAACCACACCAGGATCAAGCCGACCACCGCAGCCAGCAGGCCAAGGCCCAGTTCCAGCAGGGTGCCACGGGTGTTATCGGCGTCCATCTGAGCCTTCAGCGCTTCAGCCGGGCCGACCAGGACTTTCTCCGGCACATCCAGCAACACGCCCCACGGCTTGCCGTCCGGGATTGGCGCAAACGGTGCCAGTACCTTCAGTTGGTGGTCGGTGCGCAGGCTACGGATTTGCGTGCTGCTGGCCAGGGCGCTGATCAATTGCGTGCCGTTGGCTGTATCAACTTGGTCCAGGCGCTGGCTGAGCTTGCTCGCGTCCGGGCTGTAGCCGGCGAGCAAACCGGTGGGGCTGAGGATGCTGACCTGGGTCTGGCCGTCGTACAGCTTCTGGCTGGCCTGTTGGCTCACGGCCTGCAGGCTGTTGAGGTTGATGTCCACTGACAGCGAGGCGATGACTTTGCCGTTGACCATCAACGGGAAGACGATACTGGTCATCAGCACGTTTTGCCCGTTGATCCTATAGAAATACGGTTCGATCACGCACGGCTTGAGTGTGCTGCGTGGGCAGGTGAACCAGGCGTTGGCCTTTTCACCGCTGGGGCCGACGCGGGTGTCGGACATGTCGCTTTCCGGCAACGCCATCGACTCCAGCTTGCCGGGTGTCGGCTGCGACCAGTACAGGGCGAAGCGACCTTTGTCGTTACTGCCCAGCTCGGCCTGGCCGGCGAACAGCTCATCCTTGCCGTCCAGGGCATTGGCTTCGAACACCAGGGACAAGCCGAGCAAATCCGGGTTGGCCTGCAACGCGGCCTTGACCTGGCGGGTCAGGTCTTCGCGGGTGTCGAAGGCATCGAGAAAGCGCTTCTCGGCCTGCTCACGCAAGAACAGCACCTGGCGGGAGAAACCGTGACCGTATTGGTAGGCGTCCATGAACTGGCGGCGAATGCCCAATGCCTGCACTTCGCCTTGGGCCTCGATGCGCGCCTGGGCGGCTTCATCCAGCATCTGCATGCTGGATGCCTTGACCTGCTGCGAACTCTGCTCCATGCGATACAACGACAGACCCACCAGCAGGGTCACGATTCCCAGCAGGCAGAGGCCGGCGAGCAGGGTGATTTTCCATTGAATGGAGAGCTGTCTAAGCGACATCGGTACATCCTTACCTGAAAACACATAGAGGCTCTATATCGGCGGTTTTGGAGTTTTCTTTATTCAAACAATCAATTTAAACCTGCTTTTGTGGAGAGGGCGTTTCTGTGGTGAGCGAGCTTCTGTGGTGAGCGAGCTTGCTCGCGCTGGAGTGCGTAGCGCTCCCGCCCTTTTTGGGGCCGCTGCGCAGCCCAGCGCGAGCAAGCTCGCTCACCACAGAAAGCTGCTCACTACAAAGGTCCGTTTTTTGACATGTGAACCTGCGTCCGGCAAAGTGCGCGCCCTCTAATAAGACCTCCTTCAAGCCTGCACGCTGGCTGCCACCCCATGGCCGCCTGGGCGCGGGCATGCCTGTTTTTTTGTTTTTCTGCTTGAGGTAACCATGATTAACGCAGTCATTGCCGCGGTCGGCACCATGCTGGTGCTCAGTTTGTCCCGCGTGCATGTGGTCATCGCCATCATCGTAGGCGCCCTGGTGGGTGGCTTGACCGGTGGCCTGGGCATCGACGCCACGCTCAAAGCCTTCAACGGCGGCTTGGGCGGTGGTGCAACCGTGGCATTGTCCTACGCCTTGCTCGGCGCTTTCGCCGTGGCGATTGCCAAATCCGGCCTGGCCCACGCCTTGGCTGACAAGGCGCTGCTGCTGGTGGACCGTCAGGAAGCCAGCGGCGGCAATCACGTCAAATGGCTGTTGATCGGCCTGTTGTGGGTGGTGGCGATTGCCTCGCAGAACATCCTGCCGATCCATATCGCGTTCATTCCGTTGCTGGTGCCGCCGCTGCTGTACGTACTGACCAAGCTGCAACTGGACCGCCGTCTGATCGCCTGCGTGATGACCTTCGGCCTGATCACGCCCTACATGTTCCTGCCGGTGGGCTTTGGCAATATCTTCCTCAACCAGATCCTGCTGGCCAACGTGGCCAAGAGCGGCGTGGACATCAGCCAGGTCAACGTCACCCACGCCATGAGCCTGCCGGCGCTGGGCATGGTGGTGGGCCTGCTGGTGGCAGTGTTTATCAGCTACCGCAAAAAACGTGTGTACGACCTGGAGAAAATCGAGCGCGTCGAGCAAGTGGCGGTGCACTACAACCCACTGACCCTGCTGGTGGCCGGCCTGGCGATTGCCTCGGCGTTCATCATTCAGCTGTGGCTGGACTCGATGATCATCGGCGCCCTGGCCGGCTTCCTGATCTTCTCGGTGTCGGGCATCGTGCGCTGGCGCGACACCGACGACCTGTTCACCGAAGGCATGAAGATGATGGCGATGATCGGCTTCATCATGATCGCCTCGTCAGGCTTTGCCGAAGTGCTCAAGGCCACGGGCGACGTGCGCTCGCTGGTGGAAACCTCGGCGGCGTTCATCGGCCATAACCGTGGCGTGGGCGCGTTGTTGATGTTGCTGGTGGGCCTGTTGGTGACCATGGGCATCGGTTCGTCGTTCTCCACCGTGCCGATCCTGGCCGCGATCTTTGTGCCGCTGTGCGTGCAACTGGGCTTCAGCCCGGTGGCCATCGTGTGCATCGTCGGCACGGCCGGTGCGCTGGGTGATGCCGGTTCGCCCGCTTCGGACTCCACCCTCGGCCCGACCTCCGGGTTGAATGTCGACGGTCAGCATCACCATATATGGGACACGGTGGTGCCGACGTTCCTGCATTACAACATTCCGTTGCTGGCCTTTGGCTGGCTGGCGGCGATGACCCTCTGACTGCAAAACTGTGGTGAGCGGGCTTGCCCCGCGCCGGGTGGCGAAGCCGCCCCAAATCCAGGCACCTCGGTTTTTCTGATACATCGCAGTGACTGGATTAGGGCGGCTTCGCCGCCCAGCGCGGGGCAAGCCCGCTCACCACAACAAACCCGCTCCCTACAGAAACATCCTCTGCGGCCGTTAACCTCTCCAGTCGCCACTAATAAGAGAGAGAAAAGCCATGCGTCTGAGCCTCAAGGCCAAAGTACTGTCCCTCGCCGTAGTGCCGGTGTTGCTGTTCGCCGTGGTCATCAGCCTGACCACCGTGTGGATCCTGCAGGGGCAGGCGCGCAACGAGGTGGATGAAACCCGCCAGCGCCTGCTCAATGACGCCAAGGCCACGCTGCAAAGTTATGTCGAAGTGGCGATGACCACCATCAAGCCGCTCTACGACGCGGCGGCCCCCGGCGACACCGCCGCGCGTGGCCAGGTGGTCAAGCTCTTGTCGAACACCAGTTACGGCAAGGACGGCTACTTCTTCGGCTACGACTCCGAGACCATCCGCCTGTTCAAGGGCAACAGCCCCGACGGCGTGGGCAAGAGCTTCAAGGACAACCGCGACCCCAATGGCGTGTACGTCAATCGCGACCTGGTCAAGGTCGGCAAGGACGGCACCCACTACCTGCAATACAGCTCGACCCAGCCGGGCCAGACCGAACTGGTGCCCAAGCTTGGCTACACCGAATACCTGCCGAAATGGGACATGGTCATCGGCACGTCGGTGAACCTGGACGGCATTGAAGCCCAGGTGGCGGTGGTCGAAGCCAAGGTGCAGAAACGCATGGAGGGCGTGCTGCTGAGCATTCTCGGCGTGGCGGTAGTGGTGCTGTTGGTGATCGCGGCCGTGGGCATGCTGCTGGCCAATACCATCCTGCGTCCGCTGCACTTGATGAAAGCCAACCTCGACGACATCGCCGCCGGCGAAGGTGACTTGACCCGCCGCCTGGCCATCACCAGTCAGGACGAGCTGGGTGACCTGGCGGGCGCGTTCAACCGGTTTGTCGACAAGATCCACGGGCTGGTGCGCCAGATCACCGAGATGACCAGCCAACTCACCGGCCTGGTCAGCCAGGTCTCCGACCAGGCCCAGCGTTCCGAACAAGCCATGGAACGCCAGCGCCACGAGACCGATCAGGTCGCCACCGCGATCAATGAGATGTCATCGGCTGCGCAAGAAGTGGCGCGCAGTGCCCAGGGTGCCTCGGTCGCGGCCCAACAGACCGACGCCGAAGGCCAGGCCGCCAAGCGGGTGGTGGACGGCAGCATTGCGCAGATCCATGCGCTGGTAAACGACATCCGTAACAGCGGTGTGTCCCTCGACAGCCTGCAGCAGGACGTGTCCTCCATCGTCAGTGTGCTCAGCGTGATCCGTTCTATCGCCGAGCAGACCAACCTGCTGGCGCTCAACGCCGCCATCGAAGCGGCGCGGGCAGGGGAGGCCGGGCGTGGTTTTGCAGTAGTCGCCGATGAAGTGCGCGCCCTGGCCAGTCGCACCCAGACCAGCACCCAGGAAATCCAGGGCATGATCGACCGCCTGCAAAAAGGCACCGAGGCGGCGGTGGAGGCCATGCGCCGCTCCAGCGATGCCGGCGACGGCACCTCGGCCCAGGCCAACGAAGCCGGGGCGTCCCTGGATGCCATGGCCCAGTTGATCGGCACCATCAATTCGATGAACGCCCAGATTGCCAGCGCCGCCGAGGAGCAGACCGCCGTGGCCGAAGAGATCAACCGCAGCGTGCATCAGATTGCCGTGGCGGTGGACAGCGTGGCCGATGAGACCCAACTGGGCGCCCAGACCTCTCGCAGCCTGGCGGATCTGGGCCAGCGCCTGGGGCAGTTGGTCGGCCAGTTCCGCATCTGATCTTTCATAGGTAAAACGTATGTTTGCCTAACGTTAATACGAATATACCGATCACCGCCCCTCAGTGAGACTTGAGCCCCAACCACAACAGGGGCTCATCTCATGTCACTTGTCGACCCGCTTCAACGCCTGGCTGAACTCGATACCAACACGGTTTCCGACGCACTGGATTTCCTGCAACTGACGGGCGCGGTGGTCGGCATCCGGCCGCTGTGGGACTGTCCCAAAGTGGTCGGCCGGGCCAGCACGGTCAAACTGGCCCCCAAGACCGATGACGCGCCCACGGCGCACCTGATTTCCCCGGTGATCGACGCGATTACCACCGATGACCGCGTGCTGGTGATTGCCGGCGGGATCGATGGCATTTCCTGCTGGGGCGACATCATCGCCAACGCCGCCGTCGCCAAACATATCCGGGGTTCGGTGATCGACGGTTTCAGCCGTGACATCGACGGCAGCGCGTCCATTGGTTATCCGGTGTACGGCCGTGGCGTGACCATGATCAGCGCGCGTAACCGTGTGGTGCAGGTGGACTCCGGCGTCACCCTCAACGTAGGCGGTGTTGACGTCGCGCAAGATGACTTCGTGATCGCCGACCGCTGCGGCACGGTGTTTATCCCGGCTGCGGTGATCGAGCAAGTGCTCGACCTGGGCGAGCGCATCGCCGCCCGTGAAGCCGGCATGGTCGACGCCGTGCGCAGCGGCCGCTCGGTCGCCGACGTGATGCACGACAGCCAATTCGAAGCCATCCGCGTGGAGTCTGCCCGATGAACGATCAACAGTTGGTCGCCCTGTTCGAAGGGCTGGACACCCCTGGCGTCTCGGATGCCATGGACAAGCTGGGCATCCCCGGCCAATGCCTGGGCATTGCGCCGCTGGATAACTACCGTGGCACCGTCGTGGGCCCGGCATTTACCGTGCAATACGTGCCGGCCAACACGCCACCGGGCTCGGTGGGCGACTTTATCGAAGACGTGCTGCCAGGGGATGTGGTGGTCATCGCCAACGCCGGGCGCACCGATTGCACGGTGTGGGGCGACATCATGACCCAGTACGCCAGCGCGCGCGGGATAGCCGCCACGGTGATCGACGGCGTGTGCCGTGACGTCAGCAAAGCCCTGGGCGATGGCTACCCGTTGTTCACCCGCGGCCGCTACATGCGCACCGGCAAGGACCGCGTCGAAGTGCTGTCGGTGAACCAGCCGGTGGCGATCAGCGAAACCCGCGTGTGCCCCCGGGACATCGTAGTGGCCGACGCCAACGGCGTGCTGGTGGTGCCCCGCGCCCGTGCCGCTGAGGTGGCGCAGGTGGCACGGCAGATCGAAGCGGTGGAATCGCAGATCCGCGCGCAGATCGAGGCGGGCAAGACGCTGAAGCAGGCCCGTGAATCCCTGGGTTATCACACCTTGCAGAGGAAGGGCTCATGAATACCCTGAACAAGCGCCTGGCCCAGGCGCAACCGTCCGCCACCTACCGCATCATCGACCGCGTCGCCGCGCGCCGGGCCGAAGGCGAAACCATCATTTCGTTGTGCGCTGGCGAGCCGGACTTCGACACCCCGGAGCACATCCGCCAGGCCGGCATCGAGGCGATCCGCAATGGCCGTACGCGCTACACCCAGGTCGCTGGCGTGCGGGCCCTGCGCGAAGCGGTGGCGGAGAAGTTCCGTCGCGAAAACGGCCTGGAGGTGACCTGGCAAGACACCCTTGTCAGCAACGGCGGCAAGCATGTGATCTACAACGCACTCGCCGCCACCCTCAACGAAGGCGACGAAGTGATCGTGCCCGCGCCATACTGGGTCAGCTACCCGGAGATGGTCGAGCTGTGTGGCGGCACGTCGAGGATTGTGCCGTGCAGCGCCGAGGACGGCTTCAAACTGACCCCGGCCGCGCTCGACCAGGCGATCAACCCCAGCACCCGCTGGCTGATCCTCAACTCCCCGTCCAACCCGACGGGCGCCGTCTACAGTCGCCCGCAATTGCAGGCGCTGGCCGACGTGTTGCTCAAGCATCCCCATGTGATGGTGCTGGCGGATGATATCTACGAGCATCTGCTGTTCGACGGCCAGGCCTTCCACACCTTGGCCCAGGTAGAGCCGCGTTTGGCGCCTCGGGTGCTGACCATGAACGGCGTCTCCAAGGCCTACGCCATGACCGGCTGGCGCATCGGCTTCGCCACCGGCCCGCGCTGGCTGCTGGAGGCCATGGAAAAACTCCAGGGCCAGCAGACCTCGGGGGCCAGCGCGATTTCCCAGCATGCCGCCATTGCTGCCTTGAACGGGCCACAGGACTTTATCCGCCAATCACGGGCGGTCTTCCAGAGGCGCCGCGACCTGGTCGTGTCCTTGCTCAACGCCACGCCTGGCTTGGCATGCATCAGCCCGAGCGGCGCGTTCTACGCCTTTGCTTCTTGCGCTGGCCTACTGGGACGCACCTCGGCCGCTGGCAGGTTGCTTGAGACTGACGAGGACGTCGCCCACGCCTTGCTCGACGAAGCCAACGTGGCCGTGGTGCACGGTAGCGCCTTCGGCCTGGCGCCGTACCTGCGCATCGCCTATGCCCTGGATGACGATTCGTTGCGCCAGGCCTGCGCGGCGATCCACCGGTTCTGCGCGGCGACGCGTTAGAGGTCGCGCATCAGCAAGCCAAAGCGCAGGTCCATCTGCGCCGGGAGCGGCACATACACGGTGTGCCCATCCCCCGGCGCGACGTCGATGGCTTCGCCTTTGGCGTTGTGCAAGGTGGCCAGGTCGAAGTGGAAGTTGCCGGCAGGGGTCATCAATTCCAGGTGATTGCCCACGGCAAAACGGTTTTTCACCTTGACCTCGGCCAGCTCGCCCCGGCGTTCGCCGGTCAGCTCGCCGACGAACTGCTGGCGCTCTGACACGGAGCTGCCGCTCTGGTAGTTCTGGTATTCATCGTGCACATGGCGGCGCAGGAAACCTTCGGTGTAGCCGCGTTGGGCCAGGGATTCAAGGTCGGTCATCAGGGTGCGGTCGAAGGCGCGACCGGCCACCGCATCATCGATGGCCTGGCGATACACCTGGGTGGTGCGCGCGCAGTAGAAGTGCGACTTGGTGCGGCCTTCGATCTTCAGCGAATGCACGCCCATCTGGGTCAAGCGCTCCACGTGCTGCACGGCGCGCAGGTCCTTGGCGTTCATGATGTAGGTGCCGTGTTCGTCCTCGAAGGCGGGCATCTGTTCATCGGGGCGGTTGGCTTCCTGTAGCAGGAACACCTGATCGGTGGGCGCGCCAATGCCCAGGGTCGTCTGATATTGCTGGACGATATCCCCCGTGGCGTTTTCCACCGCCGGGGTGGCCTGGTACTTCCAGCGACAGGCATTGGTGCAGGTGCCCTGGTTGGCGTCGCGCTTGTTCATGTAGCCCGAGAGCAGGCAACGCCCGGAATAGGCCATGCACAAGGCACCGTGCACAAACACTTCCAGCTCCATGGCCGGCACCTGCTGGCGGATCTCGTCGATCTCTTCCAGCGACAATTCCCGCGACAGGATCACCCGACAGATCCCTTGCTGTTGCCAGAACTCCACGCTGGCCCAGTTCACCGTGTTGGCTTGCACCGACAGATGGATCGGCATCTGGGGGAAATGCCGGCGCACCAGCATGATCAACCCAGGGTCGGACATGATCAGCGCGTCCGGGCCCATGGCGATCACCGGCGCCAGATCCTTGAGGAAGGTCTTCAACTTGGCGTTGTGCGGCGCGATGTTCACCACCACATAAAAGCGCTTGCCCAGGGCGTGGGCTTCCTGGATGCCAAGGGCCAGGTTGGCGTGGTCGAATTCGTTGTTGCGCACCCGCAGGCTGTAGCGCGGCTGGCCGGCGTAGACCGCATCGGCGCCGTAGGCAAAGGCGTAGCGCATGTTTTTCAGGGTGCCGGCGGGGGCGAGCAGTTCGGGAGCGAGGATGGGGGGCATGGGCACGGGTCGCAAAAGGTCGCGAAGGTAGCCGAGCGGCGAGGGCGGTTTATTGATCCAGGTCGTCCTTTGGGCTTTTTGTATCGCTGTGTATCGGCAGGGGCTGTGGATACGTATCGATTTATCCGCGCGGTTTTCCGACACAGGCGCGATACCTCAGGGGCTTTTAATTGATTCCAACGAGGCACACCGCCTCCAACCCTGAGAACCTGGAGTCAACCACCATGAACACCAAAGCCATCTACGCCGCCTGCCTGTTTGCCGCCCTGAACATCTGCACCTTGTCGGCCCGCGCCGAAGCCGCCGTTACCGCTCAGACCTACAACTACGGCACGCACCTGGACATCAAGCAAGTGGTATCGATGAGCCAGGACTCCAAGTCCACCTGCGGCGTGGTGAATGCGCGCATGACCTACCTGGACTCCCACGACAAGACCCAGGTGCTCGATTACCTCAAGTTCGGCGACGGTTGCGTCGGCGATAACTGAGTCCCGCTGTCCCCTCCCATTGTTTGCCACAGGAAGACTGCCATGAACCACCTGACCCGCTTTTTGACCGCCACCGCCTTTGCCCTTGCCGGCACGGCCGTGCACGCCAACGCCGCCGTGGAGAAAAGCAGCTGCGCCGCCAGCACCTGCTTCCAACTGACGCCGGTGCAACATGCCGCCGGCCATGACCTGCTGGTAGAGGACGGCAGCCGCCGCACACCGCTCGGCCAGGCGCTGGACCACCAGACGGCGTGACACCGTCTCCCCACTCGATAAGGTAAACACCATGCTACTCATCGCATTCCTGGGCGGCATCCTGACCGTCCTCAGCCCCTGTATCCTGCCGGTGGTGCCGTTTCTGTTCGCCGGCGTCGACCGCACCCGCCGTTCGATCCTGTTGACCCTCGGCGGCATGGTCCTGACCTTCGCGCTGATTTCCAGCCTGGCCGTGGTCAGCACCGAATGGGTGATACAGGCCAATAACACCGGCCGCCATGTGGCACTGATCGTGATGGGGCTGTTTGCGCTGTCGCTGATCTCGGCGCGGGTCGGTGGCTGGCTGGCGCGGCCCTTCGTGTTGTTGGGCAACCGTATCGATCCTGACAGCCGCACGCTGTCCGGTCCGCTGAAGTCGTTGATGATCGGCGTCGCCACAGGCCTGCTGTGGGCGCCGTGCGCGGGGCCGATCCTGGGAGTGATCCTGACCAGCGCGATGCTGCAAGGCGCCAATGCGCAGACCAGCCTGTTGCTGGTGGCCTACGGCCTGGGCAGCGCCTTGTCCCTGGGCGCGCTGATTTTTGCCGGGCGTGGCCTGGTCAATCGACTCAAGGCGTCCATTCCGGTGACTGGCTGGCTGCGCCGTGGGGCTGGGGTGGCGGTGCTGGCGGCGGCGGTGGTGATTTCCACCGGAGCGGACAAGACCCTGCTGGCAGGCACTTCGTCCGAAGGGGTCAGCAGCCTGGAAAAAGGCGTGCTGGAAAACGTGCCCAAGGTGGTGGATTACGTGGTGAGCAAGGTCAAGGCCGACCCGGCCCAGGACAATGCCCAAGGCGCCATGCCGTCGCTGGCCGGCGCGGTCGAGTGGCTCAACTCACCGGAACTCACCCGCGAGTCCTTGAAAGGCAAAGTGGTGCTGGTGGATTTCTGGACCTATGACTGCATCAACTGCCAGCACACGCTGCCGTATGTGAAGCAATGGGCGAAGAAATACGAGAAGGACGGCTTGGTGGTGATCGGCGTCCACACCCCGGAATACGGTTACGAGCGCATCATCGGCAACGTCAAGGACCAGGTGCGCAAGCTGGGTATCACCTACCCGGTGGCCATCGACAACAACTACGCGATCTGGCGCAACTTCGACAACCAGTACTGGCCCGCCCATTACCTGGTCGACGCCAAGGGGCAAGTGCGTTACACCCATTTTGGCGAAGGTCGTTATGAGGCGCAGGAGCAGATGATCCAGACGCTGTTGAACGAGGCGAAGGCCCCTCAGTGACTCAATGCAGCGGCTTTGCCAGCAAAGCCGCCATCTTGACCAGGTCCGGCAACGAGCGGGCCTTCATTTTGCGCATTGCCTTGCCCCGATGGGCCTTGACCGTGATCTCGCTAATCGCCAGGTCGCTGGCAATGACTTTGTTCATATGCCCCGCGACGACCCTTGTCATCACCTCCTGCTCCCGTGGCGTCAGGGTGGCGTAGGCCGCCCGCAGGACACGCAATTGATCCTGTTGGTCCAGCAGGGTGCGGCTCTTTTCGAGGGCACCGGCAATCGCGGTCAACAGCACATCATCATTGAACGGCTTGGTCAGGAACTCTACCGCCCCCGCCTTCATGGCGCGCACCGTCAAAGGGATATCGCCGTAGCCGGTGATGAAAATGATCGGTGTGTCCGGGCGTTCGTTGGCGATGGCGGCTTGCAGGTCCAGGCCGTTGAGGTCGGGCAGGTTGATGTCCAGCACCAGGCAGGTGGGCACGTCTGTACGCGGCTGGCTCAGAAACGCCTGGGCCGATTCGAACAGCCGGGGCTGCCACTGGGCGAACCGGATCAGCAGCTCCAGGGATTCGCGCACGGAAACATCGTCATCGACAACGAATACGATCGGCTGGGTGTCGGTCATCGGCGCGGCTCTGCGTGCATGGGCACTGGGGTGAGTCGAATACATCATGATAGCTCCTTCAAGATAGCTCCCTGCCGGAGCGGTTCAGTCGACTGGAAAGGCCGCGCTCAGCGCTTTGAGCAATTGCGCTTCGCTGAACGGCTTCATCAGGCAGTCCACCACGCCGGTGCGCATCAGTTTCAGCCGGTCGCCGGTATCGCCATGGGCAGTGATAAAAATCACCGGAATGGCATGGCCGCGCAGTTGGAGGGTGGCGTGCATTTCCGGGCCGGACATACCAGGCATCGCCACATCGAGGATCAGGCAGCGCGTGCCCGCCACATGGGGCGATGCCAGGAACGCTGGCGCCGAGGAAAACGCTTCGACCGCAAAACCGAACTCCCGGAGCAGGTCCGGCAGGGATTCGCGCACCGATTCGTCATCATCGACAACCGCTATAAGAACAGGCTGTTCCATCAGATTCCCTCCTTGGTCGAGTCGGCATCCTGGTCGGTCATGCTCGGCAGGGCAAATTGGAAAGTGGCTCCGGGGCCGTCATGGGCGGTGGCCCACAACACGCCATCGTGGCGCTCGATAATGGAGCGACTGATGGACAGCCCAATGCCCATGCCGGTGGTCTTGGTGGTGTAGAACGCCTGGAACAGGCGCTCGGCATCCTGCGGGTCGAAACCATTGCCGTTGTCCTTCACGGCAAGGTAGACGCCCTGGTGTTCGTCCAGCCCGGTGGTGACATGCAGGTGTCGCGAACCACCCGTCATGGTGTTCATCGCCTCGGTGGCATTGAGGATCAGGTTGAGGATCACTTGTTGCAGCTGCACGCGGTCGGCCTTGACGGTGGGCAGGGCGTCGGCAAATGCCGGGATCAGCTTCACGTCATTGCGCTGCAACTCGCCCAGCAGCATGGCGATGACCTCCTGTGCCGCCTCGTTCAAATCGACTGGTTCGAGGGTGATGCATTTCTTCGAAAAGAGCGCGCGCAGGCGATTGATCACCTCGGCGGCGCGGTTGCCATCACGAATGGTACGCCGCGCGGTCTCCAGGGCACCGCTGACATTCGGCGGGTCGGCGCCCAACATGCGCAGGCAAGTGCTGGCATTGGTGATGATGCCGGCCAGCGGCTGATTGACTTCGTGGGCAATCGAGGCGGTGACGGTGCTCAGGCTCGCCACACGTGCCAGGTGCGCCAGCTCCGAGCGCGCCTTGCTCAGGGTTTCTTCGGATAACCGGCGTTCGATGGCGATGCTCGCCGCGAGCATTTCGGCGCGTTTGCGGTCTTCGATATCGGTGTTCTCGCCGTACCAGCGCAGCACCACGCCCCACGCATCGCGTTGCGGTACCGCGCGCACCAGGAACCAGCGGTAGTCGCCGTCGAAGCGGCGCAACCGCGCCTCGTACTCTCCGGCTTCGCCCGACTGCAGCAGGGCGCCCCAATAGTGGGCCAGTTGCTCGGCGTCGTCGGGGTGGACCGAGCGCGCCCAACCATCGCCGCGCGCTTCGTCCAGGCTCATGCCGGTGTAGTCGCACCAGCGCTGGTTGACGAAGCCGACACTGCCGTCGGGCGCCGCGCTCCAGACAAACCCTGGAATAGCGTTGATGATGTTGCTGAGGCGGTCTTCCGAGGCGCTGACTTCGGCCAGTGCATGGGCGATCAAGGCTTTGTCGCGCTTTTGCTCGTTGATGTCCACGCTGATCACCCACCAGCGCAGGATCCGGCCCTGGCTGTCGCGCATCGGCTTGCCGTCACTGACAAACCAGCGGTAGGCACCGTCCGCCTGGCGCAGGCGCAGTTCCTTGCGATAGGGCTCGCCACTGCGTACCGCCTCGCGCCAGGCGTTGAGCGTGGTCTGCAGGTCGTCCGGATGCACGGCCGCCTGCCAACCGCAGCCGATGGCTGCGCTGGCACTGCGTCCGGTGTAGGCGCACCAGCCTTGGTTGACGTAGTCGACGCTGCCGTCCGCCAGGGCGGTGAAGGCCACCCCAGGCAGTGCATCGACGACGCGATCGAATTCATTCGACATACCGGTTCTCTAGTGACAGGCGCCGTGCGCAGAGAATGCCCTGTGGGCGGCAGTTCGCCCATCATACTTAGGTGTCGCATGCCCACGCTGGCGGGCAGGCAAACGATACCATCGTGTTATCGATGGCGGGCACGGGTTCTGTTTTGATTGAGCCGCGCATCCCGAGTGCGCTTTCCTCAATTTCCCGGAGCTCTGCCATGACCGCCAAACAAGTACTCTACACCGCCAAAGTCCACACCACCGGTGCCCGCGATGGAGGCACCTCGCGAAGCGACGATGGGCGCCTGGACATTCTCCATTCCCCACCGGGCTCCAAAGGCACCGGCACCAACCCCGAGCAATTGTTTGCGTCCGGCTGGTCGGCCTGTTTCAACGGCGCCCTGGGTTTGGCGGCGCGCAAATTGAAGGTCGAGCTGCCGGCTGATGTGGCCATCGATGCTGAAGTCGACCTGTGCATGGAGGGCGATGCTTACTTCCTGCGGGCACGCTTGAACGTCAGCCTGCCGGGTTTGGAGCGCAATGTGGCGCTGGCGCTGATTGAAGGTGCCCACCAGACATGCCCGTACTCCAAGGCGGTGCGTGGCAACATCGATGTGGTGCTCAACCTGGTGTGAAGGTAAGCCACTGTATCCAGCGCGGCTGACGTTACACAGCCATTCAAACCCGCCGCTTTGCCGACATGTCGCAGATACACGCGCTGCACAGCATGGCGGCAGGTTTGGCGTCATCCGACGCTGACGGATGTTGAAGGCTGTGAACACGATGAAAGCGGTGATGATCAACGCATTTGGCGGCCCCGAAGTCTTGGCCGTGCAAGAGGTTTCACTGGCCCGGCCGGGGCCTGGGCAGGCACTGGTCCAGGTCATTGCCGCCGGGGTGAATTTCATGGATACCGGCGCGCGCCGAGGCCTCGGCGCCGCCAGCTCGTTGCCGCTGACGCTGGGCGCAGAAGGCGCAGGCGTGGTGCTGGCCGTCGGGCCGCAGGTGACTGAGGTAGCACCCGGTGATCGGGTGGCCTGGTATTACGTGCCTGGCAGCTATGCGCAACAGGTCATCGCCCCGGTCAGCCAATTGGTGCCGTTGCCCGATGACATCGGCTTCGAAACCGCCGCCGGCCTGATGATGCAAGGCCTTACCGCGAGCAACCTGGTGTTTGACGTGCATGCCATCCAGAAGGGCGACGTGGCGTTTATCCACGCTGCGGCGGGGGGCGTGGGGCTGATGCTGACGCAGATGGTCAAGCTGCTCGGCGGCCAGGCGATTGGCCGGGTTTCCCATGCCGACAAGGTTGACAGCGTATTGGCGGCCGGCGCCGATTACGTGGTGATCGGGCACGCCGGGCATATCGCCGGCCAGGTCGAACGCCTGGTGGGCAAGCACGCGGTAAATGTGGTGTATGACGGCACCGGAAATGAAGGTTTCAGCGAGTCACTCAATCTGCTGGATTACTTCGGCACCTTGGCCCTGTTCGGCGCGTTCATGGACCCGATTGCGCCGATCGATATCTTTTCCATCCCGCGCAGCGTCAAGCTGACCTACCCGGTGGTGATGCACCATGTGCGCAACCGCGAGACCTTGCTGGCCCGCGCGCAGCAGTTGTTCACCTGGGTGAGCACTGGAAGGCTCAAGGTGAACATCGGCCAGCATTATTCATTGGCGCAGGCGCACCAGGCGCATCGGGATATCGAGTCACGCCGCAGCACCGGCAAGCTGATTATCCTGCCTCACGCCTAGGCTGGCGGCGGCGCCAGATCAGCAGGGCAGCCAGCAATTGGCTGCTCGCATAGAAGGTAAACAGATCCTGGGGACGCCATTGGGCGTCGAGCAGTACACCGGCGAATGTGGGCGACACAATTGCCCCCAGCCTTCCCGTGGCCAGCACCAGGCCCACGCCGCGCGTACGTTCGGCGCTGTCGAACGCCTGGGGCGCGAGCACAAACAGCGCGGCAATGGCGGCATAGAGCAACAGGCCGGCCGTGAACCCCGTGGCAATCGCCAGCAGCGGTACGCGCGTGGCCGTCACCATCAGCAGCATCAGCACGGCATTGAGCAGCAGGCACATGCACAGCAACCGGTTGCAGCCCCAGCGATTTGCACCCAAGCCCAACAGCAGCGCACCGAACATGCCACCAACCGTGAGCAACATGCCGCCGGTGATGCCGTGGCGTGCGGAAAAACCGCTATGGGTCAGCAGCATGGGGGTCCAGCTCATTACAAAATAAAACCCGAACATCAGCAAAAAGCATACGCAGGCCAAGGCGCAGGTCGATGCCCAGCGTCCATGGCTGAATAGGCCGCGATAACCTTGGCCTGGCCGCTCGGCCGCCAGCGCCACCTGCGACGCGGATTCGCGCAACCACAGCACGCCGGCCACGCCGACCAACAGCGTCAGGCCGCCCCCTGCCAGGAACACATAACGCCAACCGAGCCCGTCATTCAGCAGATGGGCCAGCACCCCACCCAAGGTGGCGCCCAGCGCAAAGGCCACCGATTGCAAGGCAATTGCCAGGCTGCGACGGGTGGACGGTGCATGGTCGTGGGTCAGGACATTGGCGCCCACCAACACCGCGCCTACGCCGATTCCCGTGAGCAAGCGCAGGCACAGCAACGTGCAATAACCCTGGCTCCAGAAACACAGCACCATGGTCACGCCGCTGAGCATCAGGCTCGCCAGCAACACCCGGCGGCGTCCATGCCGGTTGGCCATCGGCGCAGCCCCCAGCGAGCCGCAGGCCATGCCTACCAGGCTGGCGCTGAGCAGCAGGCCGATTTGCGCCGCGCTCAATGACCACTGCGCCGCGACGCGGCTGGCGGTGAATGCCATGGCCATGGCGTCCAGGCCATCGATCACATTGAACAGCAAGCACAGCCCCACCACGGTCCACGCAGCGCGCCGTGTCGCAATGCCCGGTGTTGCCGCACTGATTGCCTGCCCACTCATTGGCGTTGGGTCCTTTGTTTATCGAGGGTGGATGGCAGCATCGGGCGCCTCTGCTGGCAAGTCATACAAAGGTATCGACCGACACCTACGTGCAATCGTGCGTGGCAAACGCCGATGGTCTGATCGGTCTTGCACGGGCCACCAGGGCGCAGTGCCACGACAGGAGATTCATCATGCTTGCAGCTTCGTCCCATTACCTGCGGCTTCGCTGCCGGGCCTCGTTGCTTGGCCTGGCGCTGCTCGCCGGCAGCCAGGCCGCGTGGGCGGCCACCGACGCCATCCGTCCTTACCGCATTCACGTTGATGAAGCCCAACTGACCGACCTGCATAAACGCATCGCCGCCACCCGCTGGCCCGACCAGGAAACCGTCAACGACACCTCCCAGGGCGTGCAATTGGCGCAGGTACAGGCACTGGTCAAGTACTGGGGCAATGGCTACGACTGGCGCAAGGCCGAGGCCAAGCTCAATGCGCTGCCTGAGTTCATGACCACCATCGACGGGGTCGACATCCAATTCATTCATGTGCGCTCGCGCAATCCGAACGCGCTGCCGTTGATTCTTACCCACGGGTGGCCGGGTTCTCAATTTGAATTCCTCAAGACCATCGGCCCGCTGACCGACCCGGTCGCCTATGGGGGCCGGGTCGAAGATTCTTTCGACGTGGTGATTCCGTCGATCCCCGGCCATGGGTTTTCCGGCAAGCCCACCGAGCTAGGCTGGGGCCCGGACCGGGTCGCCAAGGCCTGGGATGTGCTGATGAAACGCCTGGGCTACAGCCATTACGTGTCCCAGGGCGGCGACCATGGCTCGGTGATCTCCGACGCGCTGGGCCGCCTGGCGCCCCCCGGTTTGCTCGGCATTCACCTGAATATGCCGGCCACCGTGCCGTCTGAACTGGTCAAACCGATCAACAGTGGCGAACCGGCGCCCGCTAACCTCACCGAACCTGAGCGCACAGCCTACAACGCGTTGAGTACTTTCTTTGGGCGCAACGCGGCGTATGGCGCGATGATGGTCACTCGCCCACAAACCATCGGCTATCTGCTGGCCGACTCGCCGGCCGGTACGGCCGCCTGGATGTACGAGAAATTCGCCGCCTGGACCGACAGTGATGGCAAGCCCGAGCGTGTGCTCAGTCGTGATGAAATGCTCGACGACATCAGCCTGTATTGGCTGACCAACAGCGGTGCGGCGTCTTCGCGTTTCTATTGGGAGAACAACAACAATAACTTCAGCGCTGCGGCGCAGAAGACCGACACCATCAAGGTTCCGGTCGGCATTACCGTGTTCCCCCGCGAGATTTACCAGGCGCCGAAATCCTGGGCCCAGCGCGCTTATCCCTCGCTGTCCTACTACAGCCAGGTCAGCAAAGGCGGGCATTTTGCCGCCTGGGAACAGCCGCAACTGTTCAGCGAGGAACTGCGCGAAGCCTTTCGCCCATTGCGCCCTTCGGCCAAGCCCTGAGGCTTCTTCAGGCGTGTTGAGCATCGTCCAGGCGCGTCTGTAACAGGCGCAGGTCCTGGGTGTCGAAGCCTTCCGAAAACTGCTCGCGGTGTTGGCCCAGCAAACGCTGGGCCTCACTGCCGCGACCTTGCGCCTGCCACAGCGCGGCCAGGTCGATGGCACTGCGCAACGCCCAACTGCGTGAGCCTTGCTGCTGACTCAGGCTCAAGGATTCTTCCAGCAGTGTCTCAGGCCGTTGGTTGTCGCCGGGCACTTGTGCCTTATGAATGCTGGCCTGGAGACGCAGCAGTTCCGGCAGGGGGAAGGTATCGCCACTGTGTCGGCAGTGTTCGATGGTCGCCTTCACTTGTGCCAGGGCCTTTTCAAATTGCCCCTCCAGCATCAAGCCCTCGGCCAGGGCGATCTCGAAGGAGGTGGTCAGCAATTCGTAGCGCATGCCGTGCAGGCGCGCCAGGGTTTCCTCAAGGACGGCGACGGCATTGCCGGGCTGGCCTGCGCGGATCGCGACCGCCGCGCCAAAGCCCATGGCTGCGGCGATATAGGGGCCGAAGGCGTTGGCCTCGGCAATGGACTTGAAGGTGTGCAGGCGCTCGGCGGCGGTGTGCAGGTCACCGGTCCAGATGTATATCTGCAGGGTCCAGACTAGCGCAATGCAATGAGTGGTTGCATGGTCCAGCGCGGCGGCTTCGGTTTCGACCTGCTGGGCGCCTTGCCTGGCCTGGTCGGGAAAGCCCATCAGCCACAGGGTGCGCGCCAGGGCCAGGCCGGTGCGGTTGCGATGGTCGAAGCCATAGTGAATGGTCAGGCTGCGCTGCGACGGCACGCTGTTGCGCAGGGAGTGTTCCAACGCGTGGCGCGCCAACGCCTGGTCCCCCAGCAAGTGATAACAAATGCCCGCAAGGGAGGCGGCAACCGCGATGGCTTCCGGCTTGCCGATCCCTGCGCCGATCTCCACGGCGCGTTCGGCCCAGGCCAGGGATGCCTTAAAGTCACCAATGCGTTCGTAGAAAATCTGTAAACGCCCCAAAAGGCGCAGTTGCGAGCGGTGCTCGCCAAGGCTCACGGCAATGTCCAGGGCGCGTAGCAGGGCTTTTTCTGCGGCGGCGCTATTGCCCTTGGTGAACATCAGCACCAGGCCCAGGGCGGCCTGCAGTTCCATTTCGGTGGGCGTGCCGAAGTAGCCGAGTTCCAGCAATTCGGTGGCGCGGGTGCACCAGGTGCGGCACTCCACCAACAGGGAAAAATGCAGGAACAGTTGCGCACTCGCTGCCGCCAGCGGCAGAGCCAGGCCGGGATCGCCCTGGGGGCCGAAGCTCCACTCCAGCGCGCTGCGGATATTGCCCAACTGGCAGCCCAGCCGCGTGGCGCTGGCGAAGATGGCGTGAGGGGTGTCGCCCAGGTGCTTGAGCTGCTCCATATGGTAGGCCGCGTGCCTGAAGGCCAGGGCGTGCACCTCGGATGGGCCCCGCACTTGGAGTTTTTCCCGCGCATAGGCGCGGGTCATTTCCAGCAAGCGGTAAGAGGTCGTGGCGTTGCTGCGGTTCACGGTGACCAGGCCTTTGGCGGCTAGCTCATCCAGGGTGGCGGCCACGCTGACGGGGTCGATCCAGTCGTCGGCGGCAATGTGCGAGGCCGCCTCCAGGGCAAACGGACCGACAAACGCCGCCAGCCGCTCGAACACCAGGCGTTCATTGGCCGAGAGCAGGTCGTAACTCCAGTCCAGCATTGCGCGCAGCGTCTGATGCCGTGGCAGCGCGGTCCTGCGGCCGGCCCATCCCAGGGAAAAGCGCTCGCCGAGCAGGGCGTGAGTGGCGTGTACGCCATGCACCGCCACACGCACCGCCGCCAATTCGATGGGCAGCGCCATGCCTTCCAGGCGTTGGCACATGTCGGCAATCAGACGTGCATCGCCGGGTGCCAGGGCCAGTGCGGCATTGCTGGCGTACACGCGCTCGACAAACAGTTGCACGGCGGGAAATCCCAGCAGTTGTTCAACGCTCAAGTCCTGCAACTGGCTGGGAAAGGCCAGCGGGTCGAGCCGATACACGTGCTCGCCACGTGCCCGCAGCGGTTCGCGACTGGTGGCGAGGAGGGCCACGCCCGGGGCCGTATCCTGGATCTGCTCAACGATTGCGCAGACCGCATCGATCAGGTGTTCGCAGTTGTCGATGATCAGCAGCAACCGTTGCGCCCGCAGGTGGGCGAGTAACACCTGCATCGGTTCTTCGGCCTGCACCGCAATACCCAGTGCGCTGGCGAGGGCGATGGGCACCAAGCCCGCATCCTCGACCTGGGCCAGGTCGACGAAGTGCACGGCGTCTTCCTCTGCGTGGCAGTGGCCGGTTTCCACGGCCAGGCTGGTCTTGCCCACGCCGCCTGGGCCGACGATGGTGAACAGCTTGGGCTGTCGCAGCCGCTCCATCACCAGCGCCACATCGGCGTGGCGCCCGATCAGGCTGGGGCGCGGCGGCAGGCGGCCGACGCCATTGGCCACTCGAGGGCGGCTGTGCGCGGCAGGCAATGGTCGGGCAGTGCGCTCCATCGGCGCGACGAACGCGTAGCCAACGCCGACTTGGGTGTTGATATAGCGCGCACCGTCTTCGCCATCGCCCAGAATGCGACGCAGCCCGGTCATGTGAAAACGCAGGCTGCCTTCTTCGACGATGATGTCGGGCCACACCAGGCTGATCAGTTCACGCTTGGACACCACGCGTCCTGGACGTTCGAGTAGGGCGATCAGCAGGTCGAGGGCACGACCGCCGATATCCAGTGCCGCGCCATCTTTCGTGAGCAAGCGTTTGCCCGGAACCACGCGAAAAGGGCCGAAGGCAAAATCCAGGCTCGCGGCCTCATGCAGGTCGTCAGGGGCGGACTCCACGGTTATCACGCTCTCGAAAAGGGGAGGGTGTATTCAAGGGTGTTGGAACCCTGTCTCGGTCTGAGCATGATAGGAGATCCCAGTGTTGGTTCAAGTCCGTACAACCTCGGCCGCATGGGGCGCGGGGGCGTTGGTTTGGGCCGGTTTGAGCATCGGCGTCAGGCACAGCATGAAGACCAGCACGGCAAACAGCATGGCGTAGGCCAGGCTGTAGTTGCCGCTGTGGTCGCGCAGTGCACCGAAACACAGCGGGCCCAAGGCGGCCACCAGGTAGCCGATAAACAGCATGAATACCGTCCAGGCACCGGCTTGTGCAGGGCTGCTGGCATTGTCCAGTGGCAGCGTCATGCCCACGGTGAACGCCATGCCCAGGCCGATCGCCACCAGCAACACGTACAGCGTAGGCCAGGCCGTCGGCGCAAACGCCATGCCGGCGGTGCCCACCAGCGCGATCAATGTGCAGACGGCCAGCAGGCCGCGACGGTCATGGGCCTTGCCGGGGATCAGGCCGGCGCCGACGCTGGCAACCGCGAACACCGCGGTGAACAGCCCCAACAAGGTGCCGGCGGACAGGTGGGTGACGGACGTTTCCGTGGAGGACGGGGCCAGCCAGGCGAACAGGGCATAGACCACAAACTGGCTGGCACCGAAGTACAGCGCCACCAGCCAAGCCTGGGGATTGCGCCACGGCAGCCGGATCGACCGGGCCGGTGCTGGCGCCAGCCGGGGCGCGCCGGCCGCGAAACGTCGGGCCATCCACACCCAGCTGATCACCGCCGTGACGCTCAACAGGCTCCATACACCGGCGCCTACCCGCCAGCTGTGGGCAAGTTCGGTGATGGGCGCGGTGAACAGTGCAGAAAGGGTGGCCCCGACACTCAAGCCTGCGGCATAAATACCCATGAAAAACGCCGGACGGTGGGCAAAGTGGGTTTTGATCCAGCCCCCCATCAACGCGCCGGCGATGGCGATGCCTACACTGATCACAAAGGTGTTCAGCAGCAGCAGCGCGGCATTCGGCGAGACCGCCCGCAACAGGCACGCGGCGCCGATCAGCACCAGCGCCGCAATCATGCAGCGGTCTGACCCAAAGCGTCGGCTCAAGCCTGGCGCAAGCAGGGCGAGCACACCCATGCACACGTCCGGGATCGACGTCAGCAGCGCCGCCTGGGTAAAGCTCAACCCATAATGGTCCTGAATCAACAGCAGGATCGGCCCGATGGATACGATGGCGGGGCGCAGGGCGATGGACAGCACCAACAGGCCGAGGACGGCTGCCAGGCTGTGCTTGTCGGTGGAGGTCATGTCGACGGGCTCTTCGGGTCGTGGAAGTCGAACCGATCGTAGCAATGTGCAAGAATCGACAAATGCCAGCTTATATCGACAAAGTGACAAAGCGATGAGCCCACCATGAAACAAGATGCCCGCACCGTCGGTAAGCCTGCCGAGCTGAACGGACGCAGTGAGGACTACCTGGATTACCAGGACGTGCCCCGTGTGCTCATGGCTCTGGTGCGCAACCAGGCGGCCGGCGCCTACAACGCGCCGCACACCCACCGCCACGGCCAGTTGTTGTATGCGGTCAGTGGGGTGATGCGCGCCGTTGCCCAGGGCAGCCTGTGGTTCTTGCCGCCCAAACGGGCACTGTGGATTCCCGCCGAAGAAGAACACGATCAACTGATGCTGACGCCGGTGCAGATGCGCTCGATCTATATCCAGGCCGACGCGGCCGCCGGTTTCGGTGACCGGTGCCGGATCGTCGATGTTTCGCTGCTGTTGCGCGAGCTGATTCTGGTGCTGGCCAATGAGCCGATCGAGTACGAACTGGAAGGTCGCAATAGCCACGTGGTGGCGCTGATCCTCAGCGAACTGGCCGCCGCGCGCACCTTGCCGTTGCAGATCCCGTGGCCGCTCGACCGCCGACTGCTGATGGTGTGCCGCGCGATTCTTGATACACCTGGGCAAACCCATACGGTGGCGTATTGGGCCGACCAGGTCGGCGCCAGTTCACGCACGCTGATCCGCCTGTTTCTCAAGGAAACCGGCCTGACCTACCGCCAGTGGGTGCAGCAGGTGCGCCTGGCCTGTGCCCTGGAACGGCTGGAGAATGGCGAGCCCATCGGCCGGATCGCCCAGGACCTGGGCTATGTGAGCGCCAGTGCTTTCAGTGCGATGTTTCGCCGGGCGATCGGCGTTTCACCGCGCGACTTTCTGGTCCGCGACTGACGGCATGGGCGACTGGCAGCGCGGCAGCAGCAACTGCGCGCACAACCCGCCGCCCTCGCGGTTGTACAGGGTCAAGCCGCCTTGCAGGGTGTGCGCCAGTTGCTGTGCGATGGCCAGGCCCAGCCCGGTGCCGCCGGTGGTGCGGTTGCGTGAGCTTTCGACGCGATAGAACGGCTTGACCACGTCGGGCAGTTGCGCCTCGGGAATGCCGGGGCCACGGTCAAGGATCTGGATCGACAGATGCGCGTCGGCGTGGTACTCGACGTTGACCGTGACGTCGCTGCCGAACTTCAACGCGTTGTCCACCAGGTTCACCAGCACCCGGCGCAGTGCGTGGGGGCGGGTGTCGATCACGGTCCCGGTAGGGGCGGTGAGCACCACCTGTTTGCCGACGTCCTGATAGTCGAACACCAGGCTGTCGAGAAACGAATGCAGGTCGACCCGGCGACTGGCCTCGACGGTGCCGTCCATGCTGCGTGCATAGGCCACGCCTTCCTGGACCAGGTGCTGCATTTCACTGAGGTCATTCCAGAGTTTTTCCCGCTCCACCGACTCCTCCATGAACTCGGCACGCAGTTTCATGCGCGTGATCGGGGTTTGCAGGTCGTGGGAAATAGCCGCGAGCAGTTGCATGCGTTCCTTGATGTGGGTGGCGATGCGCTCCTGCAGGGTATTGAAGGCCACGGCCGCGTAGGCCACCTCGGTGGGGCCGTTCTCATCCAGGCGCGCGCCGCCGCCGTTGGGGTCCAGGCGGTCGACCGCATTGGCCAGGCGCGTCAGCGGCTCAATCGCGGTGCGCACGGCCAGGAGGGTGCAGCCGAGCAGCAGCAACAGCTGCACCCCCAGTAACAGCGGCAGCCAGGGCGACAGCGGTGAGACTTGTGGGCGCACATCAATGGTCAGCGGCGTGCCATCGCGCAGGCGCAAGTGCGCCTGATAATGCGGGCGTTTGTCGGGGATGGTATTGAAGGTCAGGCTGTAGTCCTGGCCCAGGGTGGCCTCCATCGAATGCACCGAGGCAGGCGCGGTGGCCATGTCCATCGGCTGGCCAGGCTGGCCTTCATCCAGTTGGTAGCGATAGGTGGCATGTTCGAAGCGCGGCAGCCAGGCTTGCCGCTCTTCGGCGGGCAGGCGTTCGAGCATGGCCACTGAGGTGCTGATGTCTTGTTCGAAATTACCCAGCATCAGCGACATGGCGCTTTGGTAACGCTCATAAAACTGCAGCCCGAACGAAAGCCCGTGGGCGATTACCAGGCTGGTCAGAAAGATCAGCGTCAGGCGCGAGGCCAAGGAGCGCGGCCAGCGCAGCCGTTTCACGAGGCTTCTCCAAGGATTTCCACCGGGTAGGTGAACACATAGCCTTCACTGCGCACCGTCTTGACGTAGGCCGGGTCGCGCGCGTCATCCAGCAGGCGCTGGCGCAGGCGGCTGACCAGCAAGTCGATGGAGCGGTCGAACAGGTCGGCATCGCGGCCCTGGGTGAGGTTGAGCAATTGATCGCGGCTCAGCACACGCTGGGGGTGGTCGACAAAGACCCGCAACAGGCGGTATTCGCCGCCGCTCAGGTTGACGATAGTGCCCTGGGCGTCCATCAGGTGACGCGCGGTAGTGTCCAGCCGCCATTTGCCGAAGGCCAGCAGACGGCTGGCCTCGCTGACGATCAGGTTGGGCGGCAGCGAGCGGGTGCGGCGCAATACGGCGTTGATGCGCGCCAGCAGCTCGCGGGCGGCGAAGGGTTTGACCAGGTAATCATCGGCGCCCATTTCCAGGCCGATGATGCGGTCGGTTTCGTCATTGCGTGCCGTCAGCATCAGGATCGGCGTGGCTTTGTGTTTGCCCGCGCGCAACTCACGGCACAGCACCAGCCCATCGTCGCCCGGCATCATGATGTCGAGCACGATCAGGTCCACCGCCGTGGCATCGAGCAGGGCGCGCATTTGCCGACCGTCCGAGGCCACCGTGGTGCGCAAGCCGTTTTTCTTCAGGTAATTGCCGACGAGTTCGCGGATCTCACGATCGTCGTCGACAATCATAATGTGATCGATATGGTCCATCTGGCTCACCCTAAGAGTTCGATGGCGCGGGCAACACCCGCGCCATAGGCAGGATCGGCTTGCGTGCAGTGCTGGATATGGCGCGCTTTGGCCTGGGGGCAGGCGCCCTGGATCGAACGCGCGGTGTTGTCGAACAAGGCCTGTTGCTGGGCGGCGTTCATCAGGCGGAACAGGGCGCCGGGTTGGGAAAAATAGTCCGTGTCTTCGCGATGGTTCCAGTGCGCAGCGCTGCCTTGCAGGGCCAGCGGTGGCTCGCGAAAGTCGGGTTGCTCCACCCATTGCGCGTGGCTGTTGGGTTCGTAGCCGAGGGTGCTGCCGGCATTGCCGTCGGTGCGCATCTGCCCGTCGCGGTGGTAGCTGTTGACCGGGCAACGCGGGGCGTTCACCGGGATCTGATGGTGGTTCACGCCGACGCGGTAGCGCTGCGCGTCGCCATAGGCGAACAGGCGTGCCTGCAGCATCTTATCCGGCGAAAAGCTGATGCCCGGCACCACGTTGGCGGGGTTGAAAGCGGCTTGTTCGACATCGGCGAAGTAGTTGTCGGGGTTGCGATTGAGCTCCAGCACGCCCACTTCGATCAGCGGGTAGTCCTGATGCGGCCAGACTTTGGTCAGGTCGAACGGGTTGATCGCGTAGGTGCCGGCATCCACCTCCGGCATGATTTGCACGTGGAGCGTCCATTGCGGGAAGCGGCCTTCTTCGATGCTGGTGTACAGGTCGCGCTGGGCGCTTTCACGGTCGCCGCCGACCACTTGGCTGGCCTGCTCGTCGGTGAGGTTGTGGATGCCTTGCGCGGTTTTCCAGGTGAATTTCACCCAGAAGCGCTCGTTGGCCGGGCTGATAAAGCTGAAGGTGTGGCTGCCAAAACCATGCATGTGCCGATAGGACTGCGGCAACCCTCGGTCGCTCATCACAATCGTGACCTGGTGCAGGGCTTCGGGCAGCAGGGTCCAGAAATCCCAGTTGTTGCGTGCGCTGCGCATGTGGGTGCGCGGGTCACGTTTGACGGCGTGGTTGAGGTCGGGAAATTTCAACGGGTCGCGCAGGAAAAACACCGGGGTGTTGTTGCCCACCAGGTCCCAGTTGCCTTGCTCGGTGTAGAACTTGATGGCGAAACCACGGATGTCCCGCTCGGCATCGGCGGCGCCACGCTCGCCGGCCACGGTGGAAAAACGCACGAAGACATCCGTGGTCTTGCCGACGTGGGAAAACAGGTCGGCCTTGGTGAAGCGGGTGATGTCCTGGGTGACGGTAAACCGGCCGAACGCGCCAGAGCCCTTGGCGTGCATGCGGCGCTCGGGGATGACTTCACGGTCGAAGTGCGCCAGTTTTTCCAGCAGCCAGACATCCTGCAACAACACGGGGCCGCGGGGGCCGGCGGTTTGCGAATGGTTGTTGTCGACCACGGGTGCGCCGGCGGCTGTCGTCAGTTTTTTCATGCTCAAGTCCCCTTGTTTCTGATTGTTGTGTCAGGGAGCATCAAACCAGACCCCTCAGGGCACCGCGATTGCACGTAGGTATCGAGTCACTGAACCTCAGTTCAGGGTGAAGTTGACGTCGATGTTGCGGCGTGTGGCTTTGGAGTAGGGGCAGTTCTGGTGGGCCGCTTCAATCAATTGCCGGGCTACCTCGGGTTCTATCTCGGGCAACGAAACGCTGAGGTGCGCCTGCAAGAAAAAACCCTGTGCGCCGTGCAGCAGGTCGACCTGGGCCTCAATCGCCGCCGTGGCCGGAAACAGGATTTTCCGGGCATTGCAGGCATGACGCAGTGCGGCCAGGAACGACGCCGACCAGCACACCGCAAACAGTTGCTCGGGGTTGGTGCCGCTCCCCGGAGCGCCGGGCGGGGAGAGCTTGATATCCAGCCGGTCGTCCTCGCTACGCCCTGCGCCCTCTCGACCGCCTGTGGTAGAGGTGTGGCCGGAATACAGAATTTTTTCGATGCTCAGCATGGGCATGTCCTGGGAAAAACCGACGGCAGCGGAAGAGTCAAATTGCCCACTGGATAGATGGCGAATTCAGCAGAGGGTGGACGCTGGTGGAGGGCAGATATCCCAGCAGCGTCGTGCGGGCGATCCCCAGCAACCAGGCTCGGAACGGTGTGGCAGCGTCGTAGCCTGCGGCATTTTCCAGCACGGCCAGGAAGGCTTCACGTACCAGGGATTGGATGTTGTCATGGCGGATGCGCCCGGCCTGTGCCTGGCCCTCATAAAAAGCCACCAACAACGGTGTGACGTTGCCCGAGAGTCGCCGCACGGCGCCTCGGTCACCATTGAGCACATGCACCATCAATGTGCACAGCCTCTCATTGCCGAGACGGCCCACCTTGCACAGGCAATTGCCGCGATACCCTTCGGTCATGGTTGCATCCCTCTTGAATGCTGACGGTGGTGAGATTCAAGAGTGATGCCTGGCCGCGTTGGCCACCAGTTAGGCGGTGTTAGCAGTTGTTAGTCGAGGCGTTGACCGGGCCGAGCGGTGTTGATTCATGGCTGAATGCCTCCAGCTCGCGCACCAGGCTTTCGGCCGCCAGCCTGACCAACTCACCGCCTTTTTCCGGTGTTGCCTGGCCCGGGTCCGAGCCCATGCGGCCGTCCGGGAAGCGTGCGCGGAAGTCATGGGCCTCGCGAATCGGCCCGGAATTGGCGATTTGCGGCGAATAGGCCGCCGACTTGATCGCGTCCGGGTAGGCCCATTGAGTCACCGCAATCTCCGACGGCGTGGCGTGGATCCCGTGGCCGGTGGGGAATTGTCGGTTGGCCAGTGCGCCAACGCCTTCCAGGTCCCACCAGTTGCTCAGTTTCAAGGCGAACCCGACGGGTTGCCTGGCGAAACTCGCGCGGGCATACAGTTGCGAAAAGGCCGCTTCGATCGAGGCAATGTTGCCGCCATGGCCATTGATAAAGAGGATTTTCTCGAAACCGTGGGCAACCAGGGAAAGCACCCAGTCCTCGATGGCCGCGATAAACGTCGATGGGCGCAGCGTGATGGTACCGGCAAACCCCAGGTGATGCTGGGCCATGCCGATATTGAACGTGGGGGCGATTAGAATATCCGCCGTTTCCTGCGCCTGGTGGGCAATGATCTGCGGACACATCCAATCGGTGCCCAGCAGGCCAATGGGCCCGTGCTGCTCGTTGGAGCCGATGGGAATCACGATGGTGCGGCTGCGTTCAAGAAATTGCTCGATTTCAGCCCAGGTGGACATGTGTAAAAGCATGATGGCCTCTCTGTTCGACAGAGCCCCGGTGGGAGCGTGATGGAGTGTCGCAAGTGCACGCCAATCTCATCACGGGGCAGGGGCAGCGGACATTGCACGATGGTGTCGATCCACGCGCTGTGGGCGGGTCTATGCTTGTTCAATAACCGAGGGCACTCCCAGGTTTCGCTGCGGACTAAGCAACAGGGCCTACAAGGGACCTCTGCTTTTCTGACATGGACCGGACATGAATCAAACCAACCTGCAATTCAAGACCTTGCTGTTATTGCTCGGCCTGGTGACCATCGCGTTTATCTGGATACTGCTGCCGTTCTACGGCGCGGTGTTCTGGGCGGTGATCCTCGGCATCATCTTTGCCCCGATGCAGCGGCGCCTGCAGCAGCGCTTTGGCTGGAACCGCAACCTCACTTCCCTGGCCACCTTGAGTGCCTGCCTGATCATCGCGATCCTGCCGGTGATCATCACCAGTGCCTTGTTGGTGCAGGAAGGTGCGACGCTCTACAAGAACATCGAAAGCGGCAAGCTGGATGTGGCGGGATATATCGAGCAGTTCAAGAATGTGTTGCCGCCGTACTTCCAGCACCTGCTGGACCGCTTCGGCATGGGCAACCTGGAAGGCTTGCGCGAGAAGATCGTCAAGAGCGCGATGCAGGGCAGCCAGTTCTTTGCCACCCAGGCGTTCAGCTTCGGCCAGGGCACGTTTGATTTCCTGGTGAGCTTTTTCATCATGCTGTACCTGTTGTATTTCCTGCTGCGCGACGGCCCGGAGCTCGTGCGCAAGGTACGCACGGCGGTGCCGTTGGCCGAGCCGCAGAAGCGCCGGTTACAGCTCAAGTTCAATCGTGTGGTGCGGGCCACGGTCAAGGGCAATGTGCTGGTGGCCGTGACACAGGGTGCGCTCGGCGGGCTTATCTTCTGGTTCCTGGATATTCCCAGTGCATTGCTCTGGGCGGTACTGATGGCGTTTCTGTCGCTGTTGCCGGCGGTGGGCGCGGGGATTGTGTGGGGGCCGGTGGCCGCCTACTTCCTGTTGAGCGGCGCCATCTGGCAAGGTGTGGTGCTGGCGCTGTTTGGGGTATTCGTGATTGGCCTGGTGGATAACGTGCTGCGGCCGATCCTGGTGGGCAAGGACACCAAGATGCCGGATTACCTGATCCTGATCTCGACCCTGGGCGGCTTGTCGGTGTTTGGCTTGAACGGCTTTGTGATCGGGCCGTTGGTGGCGGCGTTGTTCATGTCCAGTTGGGCGTTGTTTGTGGAGAGCAAGCCGCGAGTCAAGTTGCCATTACCGTGAACCTCAGGCGTGGAGCCTGAAATTCGAGGCGTGTTGCAGTTGTTTTTCGGCGTCGGACAGGGATGTCAGCGGGCCGCTGATGGTTTCGCCATCGCGTACCAGGTACCAGCAGGCAAGCAGACCCAGCTTGCGCAGAGGGGCGGGAACGGCGCTGCCGATGACGGACATGATTTGAACAGTGTGCATAAGGACCTCCAATCGCTATGGTGGTCACTCTACGGGGTGGGGTGATGCAGGAAAAATCACCTGTCTCGATAGTCGACATCGACGCGAGGCGTCAGTCCACCACTTGATCGAGCATGTGCACCACTTCCTGCTCACTGAGCAAACCCTTGCGCACCAGGTTTTCCGCCAGCAGCGCGAGGAATTTGGCGCTGCGATGGCCTTCCAGGTGCTTGAGTTCGGTGAGGGCGCTGTAGACCTTGCTGGACGTACAAAGGCCAGCGGTGCGGTGCGGGTTTTGCGTGGGCATGGTCAGTCGTCCTTGTTGTTATTGGGTGGACAGGATCGATAGTGGAAGTATGTCGTGACACAAACATGACAGCGCAAGGCCGGTTCGGGCAAGTAGACATTGGTGTCGATGATGTGCGATTGCGCGCCGGGCATTGTCCTCAGAGCGACCTTGACGGCCTGAATCCGGACTTTGCAGGCAAAAAAAAGGCCCCGCAACGCTGCGAGGCCTGTTTTTTCAGACGATCCGATTACCAGCCGCGACCGTAGTAGCCGTGGGGAGGGCCGTAGTAACCGCGTGGTGGACCGTAATAGCCACGCGGCGGGCCGTAATACACCGGCGCCGGGCGGTAATACACCTGCTGCTGCACATACACCGGTGGTGGCGGTGCGTAGTAGACCGGCGGCGGCGCGGCATACACCGGCTGTGGTTGCACATACACCGGCTGCTGCACGTAGACCTCACGCGGCTGGCTGGCAACCACGGAGCCCACGACGGCTGCGCCGACTAAAGCACCCAATACGGCCGGGCCACCCCAACCACCACCGTGGGCGGAGGCTTGGCCTGCCATCGCGAGTGCGCCAACCAGCAAGGCGATCTTGGGGATTGTACGAATCATGGTCATTCCTCGGTTAGCCCCAGCGCTTGTGGTCTGCAATCAATAGACTCAAGTAATGTCGCGGGGATACTTTTAAGACAACGTATTTCTGAAAAACAGCACAGCCGCTAGGTAAAGGTTGTGTAAGGTCTGTACCCAATTGCTTACTCAAAGGAGTTATCCATGCAGATGCACCCCAACAAGGACACCCAACTGTGCATGTCTCTGTCGGCGCGCCCCGGGAATTTCGGCCTGCGGTTTCATAACCACCTGTACGAGCAGTTGGGTCTGAACTTCTACTATAAGGCCTTCAGCAGCCAGGATTTGCCCGGTGCGATCGGTGGTATCCGCGCGCTGGGCGTCCGTGGTTGCGGGGTTTCCATGCCGTTCAAGGAAGCCGCCATTGCCTTAGTGGACGAACTCGACGATTCGGTTCAAGCCATCGACTCGCTGAACACCATCGTCAACACCGACGGGCACCTCAAGGCCTACAACACCGACTACATCGCCATCGAACAACTGCTGAAAAAGCACGCGGTGCCGCAGGACTCGACCTTCGCCCTGCGCGGCAGCGGCGGCATGGCCAAGGCCGTAGCCAGTGCCTTGCGCGATGGCGGCTACGCCAATGGCGTGATCGTGGCGCGCAACGAAACCGCAGGCCGGGCATTGGCGCAAAACCTGGGGTATGAGTGGTTGGCCGAACTGGGTGACCTGCGCCCGCAAATGCTGATCAACGTCACTCCCATCGGCATGACCGGCGGCGCTGAAGCGGACGCACTGGCGTTTGATGCAGAGGCGGTGGACTCTGCCGAGACTGTATTCGATGTGGTAGCGATCCCCGCCGAAACACCGCTGATCGTGCGTGGCCGTGCCAAGGGCAAGCGGGTGATTACTGGACTGGAAGTGATCGCCATCCAGGCCCTGGAGCAGTTCGTGCTCTACACCGGAGTGCGTCCGACCCCGGAGCAGTTTGAGAAAGCCGTGGCCTTTGCCCGTGCCTGACGCCTCATCCCATCGCATCCCCGACCCAGTACCCAAGTAGCATAGGTCTCCCCCCTGGCGCTTCGTAAACTGGTGCTTCAGAGGGGGAGCCAACGATGCACAACAGTGAAGGCGTAGTCAGTGCCATGTCCCAGGCCTCGGATGCCGGGCAGGCCGCCGAAGAGCTGGCCCGGCAGCTGTTGCATCCGTACCTGGGTTTCGTGCTGTTTTTTTGCTCGGCCTCCTATGACTTGCAGGCCTTGGGCCAGGCGCTGCAACAATGCTTTGGCAGCGTGCGCGTGGTGGGCTGCACCAGCGCCGGCGAGATCACCGCCCACGGTTATGGGCGCAATTGCATCACGGCCGTGGGCTTCAACCACGCGCACTTTTCAATCGCCACCGAACTCATCGACCAGGTAGAACACTTCAGCCTGATCAACGCCCAGGACATGGTCGAGCGCCTGGTCGGCGGCTGCCGCAGCAATACCTTGGCACCGATCAAGGGCAATACCTTTGCACTGACCTTGCTCGATGGCCTGTCCAGCCGTGAAGAACTGGTGCTGGCCGCCCTCAGTGCCGCCCTGGGCGATATCCCGCACTTCGGCGGCTCGGCCGGTGACGACAACTTCCTCACCCACACCCACGTGTACTTCAACGGTGTTTTCCACAGCGGTGCGGCGGTGGTGGTGCTGGTCAATACCTGGCTGGATTTCGAGGTGTTCACCACCCACCACATCCTGCCGCGCACGGAAAAACTGGTGGTCACCGGCGCAGACAGCCCGTCACGTCGCGTCTTCGAGCTCAACGCCGAGCCAGCCGCCGAAGAGTACGCACGGCATATCGGCGTGGCCGTGGCCGACCTCGATCACCGCGTCTTCGCCGCCCACCCGCTGGCGGTGCGCATTCACGACCAGTATTACGTGCGCTCGATCCAGCAGGTGCACGCCGACCTCAGCCTGAGTTTCTACTGCGCGGTGGAAAACGGCATCGTGCTCACCGTCATGCAGCCTGGCCCGATCCTGCCCAACCTGAAAGGCCTGTTCGACGGCCTGCAAGCGCGCCTTGGCGACCTGTTGCTGACCATCGGCTGCGATTGCTTCCTGCGCCGCCTGGAGCTGGAAGACACCGGCCAGCTGGAACCGATCGGTGCTTATTTGCGCGACCAACGGGTGATGGGCTTCAACACCTACGGAGAACAGTTCAATGGCATGCACATCAACCAGACCTTCACCGGGGTCGCCATTGCCCGAGGCCGGCGTTGACCTGTCCGCTCAACTTGCCCGGCTGCAACAGGACAACCACAAGCTGATGCGGATCAACGCGGCGCTGATCGAGCGCATCGAGTCCGGCATGACCCAGGGCAATAACCCCTACACCATCTTCCAGCATTCAGTGGTGCTGGCCGAGCAAGTGCGCGAACGCACCGACGCGTTGAACCAGGCGATGGCCGAACTCAAGGCCAGCAACCACCTGCTGATCAACGCCCGGCTGCGAGCTGAGGCTTTGTGCCAGCAGCAGGTGGCGGCGCAAAGGGAGGCCGAGCAGGCCAACCTGTCGAAGACCAAATTCCTGGCCGCCGTCAGCCATGACCTGCTGCAACCGCTGAATGCGGCGCGGCTGTTCACCAGTGCCTTGCTGGAGCGCCCGAGCGAAACCCTGGTGCGTAATGTGAGTAACTCCCTGGAAGACGTGGAAAACCTGTTGGGCACCCTGGTGGATATTTCCAAGCTGGACGCTGGGGTGATCAAGGCGGATATCGCGCCGTTCGCCTTGAGTGAACTGCTCGACAACCTGGCCGCCGAATACACCGAACTGGCCCGCAGCGAGGGGCTTGAACTGCACTTCATCGGCTGCTCGGCGCTGGTGCGCAGCGACATCCAGCTGCTGGCGCGGATCCTGCGCAACCTGCTGAGCAACGCGCTTCGCTATACCTACAAGGGCCGTGTGGTGCTGGGCTGTCGGCGCCAGCAGCAGCGCCTGTTGATCCAGGTGTGGGACAGCGGCATGGGCATTGCCGAAGACCGGTTGGAGGAAATTTTCCAGGAGTTCAAGCGCGGCGATGTGCAGCGTCCGGATCAGGATCGCGGGCTGGGGTTGGGCCTGGCCATCGTGGAAAAGATCGCCGGCATCCTCGGCCACCGGATCAGCGTCAAATCCTGGCCGGGCCAGGGCTCGATGTTTTCGGTAGAAGTGCCGTTGAGCGCCACCGCGCCCAAGTCATTGCCGGCGCCGTGCATGAGCGAGCCGATGCTCGAACGCCTGCAAGGCGCGCGGGTGTGGGTGCTGGATAACGACGCGGCAATCTGCGCCGGCATGCGCACCTTGCTCGAAGGCTGGGGCTGCCGGGTGATCACCGCGCTGTCGGAACAGGACCTGGCGCGCCAGGTAGACAACTACCATGCCGAGGCGGACCTGCTGATTGCCGATTACCACCTCGACGACGACCAGAACGGCGTGGATGCCGTGGCGCGGATCAACGCCCGCCGCGGCCGTGCGATTCCGGCGATGATGATCACGGCGAACTACAGCAACGAGTTAAAGCAGCAGATTCGTGAGTTGGGGCATACGTTGATGCACAAACCGGTGCGGCCAATGAAGCTCAAGACCGCCATGTGTCACCTGCTCAGTCGACCCTGAGGGTTCAGCGACGCAGGTACGAGCCGAAATCAATATCCCCGGCACTGAGTATCGCCTGTACCCGATTATGCACATTCAACTTGCGCAGAATCGCTGACACATGGGCCTTCACCGTGGTCTCGGCAATCTCCAGGGTATAGGCGATCTGCTTGTTCGACTCGCCCTTGGTCATGCGTTCCAGCACCAGCAACTGCTTGCGCGTGAGGGCCTGCAGCAGCTCCGGGGCAAACCCCGGGCTGTCGTGCATGCGCCGTTGCCCGGTATTTTTCTGGGTGCGGATGATGTCCGGCGGCAGGTACACGTTGCCGTTGAGAATCTGCTGGATGGCTTCGGTCATTTGCAGGCGCGGTGATGACTTGGTGATGAAACCCACGGCACCGTAGGTGATGGCTTGCAGCACGATCTGCTTGTCCTGCTCGGCCGAGACGATCACCACCGGGATGGTCGGCGCCTCGTTGCGCAGGTTGATCAGGCCGTTGAGGCCGTGCATGCCGGGCATGTTCAGGTCCAGCAGGATCAGGTCGAGGTCGTCGTGTTCCTGGGTCAGGGCGAGGGCGCTGTCCAGGTCGGCGGTTTCCATCACGTCGCTGCCGGGGAAACCGTCGCTGATGACGTTATGAATCGCCTCGCGAAACAGCGGGTGATCGTCGGCAATCAAAATTTTGTACATGGCCGTTCACCTTCTTGTTGTGGTTTTTTATTCAAAGGGTTCGGGTGTCGCAGCCATCACTGGCAGTTTTGCCGCTTCCCATGCGTCCAAGCCGTCGCGGTACCAATACACAGAGGTATAGCCCAGGCTGGCGGCTCGTTTTACCGCGTTCCAACTCAGCCAGCAATCGGAGCGGCAGTAGAACACCAGCGGGCGTGCCAGCTGGCCGTCGGTGAACTTGTACAGGTGGCGCACGAAGTAGCCCTGCCATTCCGGCGTGAGGTCGCCGTCGCCGGTATTGGCCAGCCAGTGGCTGCCGGGCAGGTTGGCGTGGGGCTGGTCTTCGATGAAGCGGCCTTGCAGCCATTGGCGGCGGTACACATCGATGAGTACCGGTGCGGGCGTCTGGTTAAGCAGTGTCTGCAGGGTTGGCGTGTCGACAATAGTTACGCCGGGCAGATGATCGGGCGTGGGGCTGCGATACAGCCGGGTGCGGTAGCCCTCGGCGGAAAACAGTGGCGTGTCGGCCTGTACGTGGCTGATGAACAGGCACAACAGTGCCGCAAGGGGCAGTCGAGCGGGCAGCATGGCGGGTCCAATCCTTATCGTTATGCGCCCATTACACGCGAGTCCCGCTGCCTTGGGAATGCGACGATAGACAGCAAAACCAGTACCAAAGTAGTAGGTCGCCGCAGGCCCTCGGGTTCTAGCATGCACAGCAAGCACTGGCATTGGAGGCCGCTATGAACATCCTGTTGGTCGACGATCACGCCGTGGTCCGCCTGGGCTATGCCGGGCTGTTGCGCAGCGGCCTGCCGGGTGTGTACGTGCGCGAAGCGGCCAGCGGCGAAGAGGCCCTGGCGCGGGTGCATGAGGCAGTGCCTAACCTGGTGATCATCGGCTTTGGCCTGCCCGGTATCAGCGGCCTGGAAACCACCCGCCGCCTGCGTCAGCGCCTGCCGCAATTACGTGTGCTGTTTTTCAGCCAGCATGCCGAGCTGCCCCTGGTGCGCCAGGCTCTGGAGGCGGGCGCGTCGGGTTATCTCACCAAGCGCGCTTCGCCTGCGGTGATGCTTGAAGCCGTAGAGCGCATCCTCGATGGCCACACCTATATCGAACAGGACCTGGCCACCCAGTTGGCCTATCACCCCACCGATCGCCGTCTGCACAGCATGACCCAACGCGAGTTGGAGATTTTCCTGATGCTCGCCAAGGGCACCCCGGCCCGTTCGATTGCGGCCCAGCTGAGTATCAGCACCAAGACCGTGTCCAACCACCTGACCTTGCTCAAGAGCAAGTTGCAGGTGAGTTCCCATGCCGAACTGGTGCACCTGGGCATCGACATGGGGGTGGTGCGGGTCGCCGGTTAACGGTCCCAGGTGGTGGGGCAGTCCTTGCAGCCCTCCATATTCGCGTCTTGAAAGTTGGCATAGTGCTGGCGGCTGCCACTCAGGGTGGCTTTTTCCAGGTTGCTTTCACCGAACTTGGCTTCTTGCAGGTTGGCGTCGCTGAGGTCGGCGCCTTGCAGGTCAGCCTTGCTCAGCCAGGTCATTTCCAGGTCGGCCGCGCGCAGGTTGGCCTTGTGCATTTTTGCCCCCGACAACCGCGCAAATTGCAGGTAGGCGGCGCTCAGGTTGGCGTTTTCAAATTGCGCGCCCTGGGCAAACATCCCCCAGCCTTGCACGGCCATCAATGTGGCGCCTGTAAAGTCGGCCAGGCGCAGGTTGGCTTGTTGCAGGCTGGCGCGGGTCAGGTTGGCGCCTTGCAATTGGGCTTTTTCCAGGTTGGCAAGGTCCAGATTGGCGTGGCGCAAGTCGGCATCGCGCAGATCGGCACCGGCCAGGTTCATGCCGCTCAGGTTCTGGTTGCGCAGGTTGGCGCCCCTGAGATTGGCGCCGGGGCATTGGCTGTGCTCGGCAAGCGTGCAACCGTTGATGATCAGGGCGGCGTCGTCGCCGTCGTCGGCGTGGGCGAAGGGTAGGGACAGTAGAAGTAACAACGGCAGATATCTCATCACAAAACCTCGAAGGTGGCGGGGTACCTGTGGCGAGGGAGCTTGCTCCCGCTCGGCTGCGCAGCAGTCGTAAACCTGGCTGCGCAGTGCCACAGGAGGAATGCCGGGGCCGCTTCGCAGCCCAGCGGGAGCAAGCTCCCTCGCCACAAAAGGCGGCCCCCGCATATTCCATGGGTTATTTCTGGGCAGTTTTCTGATCCCAACTCGGAATCTTGAATACCCAGAACGACCCACCCTGTGCCACCGGCTTGGTCAGCTCGGCCATGTCGCCGCCCCACAGCGGTACTGCGCCGCCATAGCCGACGGTGACGCCGATGTACTGCTCGCCATCCTGTTCCCAGGTGATCGGCGGCGAGACGATGCCGCTGCCGGTCTGGAACTTCCACAGTTCCTTGCCGGTTTTCGCGTCGAAGGCCTTGAAGAAACCGTCGCCGGTACCGGTAAACACCAGGTTGCCCTTGGTTGCCAGCACGCCGGCCCACAGTGGCAGGTGTTCCTTGTGCTCCCACACCACCTTGCCGGTGGTCGGGTTCATCGCCCGCAAGGTGCCGACGTGATCGTCATACATGCGCTTGATGCGGAAACCCATGCCCAGGTACGCCGAGCCCTTCTTGTAGTTGACCTCTTCGGTCCAGTATTCCTCTTTCCACTGGTTGCCCGGAATGTAGAACAGACCGGTGTCCTGGCTGTAGGCCATGGGGTTCCAGTTCTTGCCACCCAGGAACGGCGGCGAGACTTCCACCGGCTTGCCCTTGGTTTCACCCGGCAGCGGCTTGGCCGGACGCTGGCCTTCGTTTTCCACAGGGCGGCCGGTCTTCAGGTCAATGTGGCTGGCCCAGGTGATGTTGTCGACGAAGGGGAAGGCGTTCTGCAGCTTGCCGTTGTTGCGGTCGACCACATAGAAGAAGCCGTTGCGGTCGGCGTGGCCGGTGGCCTTGATGACTTTGCCGTCCTTGTCCTTATAGTCGAACAGCACCAGTTCGTTGTTGCCGGAGAAGTCCCAGGCATCGTTCGGGGTGTGCTGGTAGAACCACTTCACTTCGCCCGTGCTGGGGTCGACGCCGACCTGGCCCGAGGTGTAGAGGCTGTCGAAGTCGTGGGGGTTGCCGTCCTTTGACGTGCGCGCCCAGGTATTCCACGGGCCGGGGTTGCCGGCACCGACGATGATGGTGTTGGTCTCGGCATCGAAGCTCGCGCTCTGCCAAGGGGCGCCACCGCCGTGGCTCCAGGCTTCGACCTTGCCGGTTTCGGTGGTCGGGTCATCTGGCCACGACGGCGCCTTCACATCGCCGGTCGGCGTGCTGTCCTTGCCGTTCAAGCGGCCCATGTGGCCTTCCACGAACGGGCGCATCCAGACTTCCTCACCGGTGTCCGGGTCGCGTGCATACAGCTGGCCGACCACGCCGAATTCATCGCCGGAGCTGCCGTGGATCAGCAGCACCTTGCCGCTGACCTTGTCTTTGATCAGCACCGGCGCGCCGGTCATGGTGTAGCCGGCGGCGTGGTCGCCGAATTTCTTGTTCCACACCACTTTGCCGGTGTTTTTGTCGAGGGCGATCAGGCGCGCGTCGAGGGTGCCGAAGTAGATCTTGTCGCCGAAGATCGCCGCGCCGCGGTTGACCACGTCACAGCACGGGCGAATGTTGTCGGGCAGGCGGTGGTTGTAGGTCCACAGGCGTTTGCCGGTCTTCGCATCGAGGGCGAATACGCGGGAATAGGAGCCGGTGACGTAGACCACGCCGTCGCTGACGATGGCCTGGGATTCCTGGCCGCGTTGTTTCTCGTCGCCGAACGAATAGGACCAGGCCGGCGTGAGTTTGAACACGTTCTTGTCGTTGACCTGGGCCAGGGGGCTCCAGCGCTGGGCGTTGGTGCCCATGCCGTATTGCAGCACGTCCTTGGTGGTCAGGTGATCGTTGGCGATGTCTTCCCAGGTGACATTACGGGTTTGCTTGGCGACGGCAGGTTCGGCGGCTGCAAAGCTCGCAGCACTGAGGCACAGGCTGCCCACCAGCACAAAAGCTTGCACGGCAAGGCTTAGCGGTGAGCGGGCGGGTAGCGATCTTATTGTCATGGTTGCAGTTCCCAGTGGAGGTTTTGGCCTGCACAGGTTGCTGCCTGGCTGGGTTGGCGAATACGGAAAAAGTCCCGGTGTTGCCGGGACAATTTCCCGAACCGCCTCTGATTTAGCAGTGCCCCACAAGGCCTGCTACCAACGGATGAGAACCCGCCCACCAAAGCAGCATACGGGCGCTGCCGGGGGCTTCCTAAGATGGTCGCCATAGCCTCTGCCGAGAGGTTTTGCGTGCACTCCTGAGGGAAAAATAATGACAACAAAACGCAACGCCTTGATCACCGCCTGCCTGCTCGCCGGTGCAATCAATACCGGTTCGGTCTGGGCCCATGGCAACGTGACGCCCACCGCCGTGGAAACCAAGGGCCTCACCCCGATCAAGGACGCCGGCGTGCCGCTGGACGCCGATGGCTGGGCCGCCACCAACCCGTATCGCACCACCGCCGAGCATGACAAGGCCGTCGAAGTCGGCGCCTCGGCGTACAACCAGAACTGCGCGGCGTGCCATGGCCTGGAAGCCAAGTCCGGTGGCATCGCCCCCGACCTGCGCATGCTCGATGCCGGTGACGCCGGGGATGAGTGGTTCGTGGAACGTGTACGCCACGGCGCCGTGCGCGATGGCCGGGTGTACATGCCGAAAATGGCCGATTACCTGAGCCAGGAAGCCCTGTGGGCGGTGCGTACCTACCTCGACAGCGTGCACGTCGAGGAGTAAGCCGTGGGCCTGCGCGGGTGGTGGGTATGCTGTTTGCCGATGCTGGCCTGGGGCGCGCCTGTCGACCCGGTGCCCTCGGTGATGTGGGCCTACTATCACCAGCGTTTTCTCGACAACGCGCCGTTCGTGTTCGACGAGCGGGTGAAGGTCCTGGCGCCGCCGTTCGCCGAGGACGCACGCCAGGTGCCGTTGGAAATCGACGCCCGAGCCTTCAAGGGTGACGTGGTCAAGATCCTCGCCTGGGCCGAGCTGAATCCGCTGCCGCAGATCGTCGATTTCCAGCCCATGGAAGGCGTGCTGCCGTGGCTGTCGATCCGGATTCGCATCGAACAGGCCACGCCGTTACGCGCGGCGGTGCTGACCCGTGATGGCTTGTGGCATGTTGGCTCGACCCTGATTGATGCCAGCGGCGGCGGTTGCACGGCGCCCAGCGTGGTGCGCACCCAATCCGGTTGGGAAGACCAGCTCGGCGAGGTGCTCGGCGGGCGTTACCCGCGCGCCGAATTCAGCCGCGTGAAGCTGCAAGTCGCCCATCCGATGGATAACGGCATGGTCAGCGGCATTCCCGAATTCTTCATCAACCAGGCCGAACTGCACGGTGCGAATAACCAACTGTTGGCGCGGCTGGCGCTGTTCCCTGCGGTCAGCGAAAACCCCAACCTGGCCTTCGACATCGAAGGCTCCGGGCCCACACGCCTGACCCTGCGCGACACCAGCGGCAGCCAGTTCGAGGCGGCCATCCCATGACCCAGCGCTGGATTCTGCTGTGGCTGCTGCTGTTCAGCCTGCCGGTGCTGGCCGAGTTGGACTACGGCCTCAAGCCGCGTTTGATTGCCGACAACACCTGGCTTTTGGAAGGCAGCACCGACAACTTTGCCAAGGACAACGGCGGCAATATCGTCAACGTCGGGTTCATCGTCACCGAACCTGGCGTGGTGGTGATCGACACCGGGCCGTCCAAACGCTACGGCGAAGCCCTGCGCCAGGCCATCGCCCGTGTCACCGAAAAACCGGTGATCCAGGTGCTGCTGACTCACCATCACCCCGACCACGCCTTGGGCAACCAAGCCTTCAAGGACGTGCCGATCGGCGCCCTGGCCGGCACCACCGAGCTATTGCATGAGCAAGGCGACAGCCTGGCCGAGAACCTGTACCGCATGGTCGGTGACTGGATGCGCGGCACCGAAGTGGTGTTGCCCAACCAGACCCTGCAACCTGGCGTGAAAAGCTTCGGCAGCCACGACCTGCAACTGCTGCAGCTGCGCGGCCATACCGGTGCCGACCTGGCGATCTTCGACCAGAAGACCGGCGTGCTGTTTGCCGGTGACCTGGTGTTCTACCAGCGTGCGCTCACCACGCCTCATTCACCGGGGCTGTCGATCTGGTTGGCGGATCTTGCCACCCTGCAAGGCTTGCCCTGGACCCTGATTGTGCCCGGCCACGGCCCTGTCGCGAGCGACGCCAAACCCTTGGAGCAGATGCGCGACTACCTCGCCTGGCTCGACCAGTTGCTGCGTGACGGTGCGGCCCAGGGCAGCGACATGCCCGAGCTGATCCGCAGCCCGATCCCCAAGCGATTCGCCGCGATCAGCCTTAGCCGCTATGAACTGATCCGCAGCGTGACCCACCTGTACCCCCACTACGAACGCACCCAGATGCAGCCCATCCACACCCAACAATAAGTAAGCAGAGGCCTCACCATGATCTACGCCCAACCTGGCACCCCCGGCGCCATCGTCAGCTTCAAGCCGCGCTACGGCAATTACATCGGCGGTGAGTTTGTCGCGCCGATCAAGGGTGAGTACTTCACCAATACTTCGCCGGTGACGGGCGAAGTGATTGCCGAGTTCCCGCGCTCCAGCGCCGCTGATGTCGACAAGGCCCTCGACGCCGCCCACGCCGCCGCCGATGCCTGGGGCAAGACCTCGGCCCAGGACCGCGCCCTGGTGCTGCTGAAAATCGCCGACCGCATCGAGCAACACCTCGAAGTGCTGGCGGTGGCCGAAACCTGGGACAACGGCAAGGCGGTGCGCGAAACCCTCAACGCCGACGTGCCTCTGGCCGCTGACCACTTCCGCTACTTCGCCGGGTGCATCCGGGCCCAGGAGGGCGGTGCCGCCGAGATCAACGAGCACACCGCGGCCTATCACTTCCATGAGCCCTTGGGCGTGGTCGGGCAGATCATCCCGTGGAACTTCCCGCTGCTGATGGCTGCCTGGAAACTTGCGCCTGCGTTGGCTGCCGGTAATTGCATCGTGCTCAAACCGGCCGAGCAGACGCCGTTGTCGATCATGGTGTTCGCCGAGCTGATCGGTGACCTGCTGCCGCCTGGCGTGCTCAACATCGTACAAGGCTTTGGCCGCGAAGCCGGGGAGGCGCTGGCCACCAGCAAGCGCATCGCCAAGATCGCCTTCACCGGCTCCACCCCGGTAGGCGCGCACATCATGCATGCGGCCGCCGAGAACATCATTCCGTCCACCGTGGAGCTGGGCGGCAAGTCGCCGAATATCTTCTTTGAAGACATCATGCAGGCCGAGCCACAATTCATCGAAAAAGCCGCTGAAGGCCTGGTGCTGGCGTTCTTCAATCAGGGCGAAGTGTGCACCTGCCCGTCGCGGGCGCTGGTACAGGAGTCGATCTACGAAGCATTCATGGCCGAGGTGATGAAGAAGATCGTCAAGATCAAGCGCGGCAACCCGCTCGACACCGAGACCATGGTCGGTGCCCAGGCGTCCGAGCAGCAATACGACAAGATCCTCTCCTACCTGAAGATCGCCCAGGAGGAGGGCGCGGTGCTGTTGACCGGCGGCGCGGCCGAGCGCTTGGAGGGCGACCTGTCCAGCGGTTATTACATCCAGCCGACCCTGCTCAAGGGCCACAACAAGATGCGCGTGTTCCAGGAGGAAATCTTCGGGCCGGTGGTGGGCGTCACCACCTTCAAGGACGAAGCCGAAGCCTTGGCGATTGCCAACGACAGCGAGTTCGGCCTCGGCGCCGGCCTGTGGACCCGTGACATCAACCGCGCGTACCGCATGGGCCGGGCCATCAAGGCCGGGCGCGTGTGGACCAACTGTTATCACCTGTACCCGGCGCATGCGGCATTTGGTGGGTACAAGAAATCCGGGGTAGGGCGTGAGAACCACAAGATGATGCTCGACCATTACCAACAGACCAAGAACCTGCTGGTGAGCTACGACATCAATCCGCTGGGCTTCTTCTGATTCAACGCGGTCAAAACTGTGGGAGCGGGCTTGCTCGCGAAAGCGGTGGATCAGTCAACCTAAATGTGGCTGACACACCCTATTCGCGAGCAAGCCCGCTCCCACATTTTGACTTCTGTACATTCGCGACTAATGCAGTGTCTTCGCTACTTCGAAAGTAGTATTCGCCCTCTCAACCTCACATGCATTAATGCCTATACCGGAACCCTCCGGCACAACAAGAGGACTGCCCCCATGTGGACCAAACCTGCGTTTACCGACCTGCGTATTGGCTTCGAAGTCACCATGTACTTCGCTAGCCGCTGATCGCGGGAGCTGCTGGAAGGATGCCTCTTTGGTCTGATTGCATTCGCAGCCGGATCGGTTAGTGTGGAGCGCATTCTTCCAAAATAATAAAAACAGGCTTTCCAATGAGCCAGACCCTGAGCCAACTGCGTAAATTCGTCTCGCCTGAAATCATCTTTGGTGCCGGCTGCCGGCACAACGTCGGCAACTACGCCAAGACCTTCGGTGCGCGCAAAGTGCTGGTGGTCAGCGACCCCGGCGTGATCGCCGCCGGTTGGGTGGCCGATGTGGAGGCCAGCCTGCAAGCCCTCGGCATCGACTACTGCCTGTACAGCGCCGTTTCACCCAACCCCCGTGTCGAAGAGGTAATGACCGGCGCCGAGGTGTACCGCGAAAACCATTGCGACGTGATCGTCGCCATCGGCGGCGGCAGCCCCATGGACTGCGGCAAGGCCATTGGCATTGTGGTGGCCCACGGACGCAGCATTCTTGAGTTCGAGGGCGTCGACACCCTTCGCGTCCCCAGCCCGCCGCTGATCCTGATCCCCACCACCGCCGGTACCTCGGCGGATGTCTCGCAGTTCGTGATCATATCCAACCAGCAGGAACGCATGAAGTTCTCCATCGTCAGCAAGGCGGTGGTGCCGGACGTGTCGCTGATCGACCCGGAAACCACCGCCAGCATGGACCCGTTCCTGTCTGCCTGCACTGGCATCGACGCGCTGGTGCATGCCATCGAGGCGTTCGTTTCCACCGGCCATGGCCCGCTCACCGACCCCCATGCGCTGGAAGCGATGCGCCTGATCAATGGCAACCTGGTGCAGATGATCGCCAACCCCACGGACATTGCCCTGCGCGAAAAAATCATGCTCGGCAGCATGCAGGCGGGGCTGGCGTTTTCCAATGCGATCCTCGGCGCGGTACACGCCATGTCTCACAGCCTCGGTGGTTTTCTCGATCTGCCCCACGGCCTGTGCAACGCGGTGCTGGTCGAGCATGTGGTGGCGTTCAACTACAGCTCGGCGCCGGAGCGCTTCAAGGTGATTGCCGAAACCTTTGGCATCGACTGTCGCGGCCTCAATCACCGGCAGATCTGCGGGCGGCTGGTGGAGCACCTGATCGCGCTGAAGCACGCCATCGGCTTCCACGAAACCCTCGGCCTGCATGGGGTGCGCGTGGCGGATATTCCGTTCCTGTCCCAGCATGCGATGGGCGATCCGTGCATCCTCACCAACCCGAGGGAGTCGAGCCAGCGTGATGTCGAGGTCGTCTATGGCGAAGCTCTCTGACGACCAGCAGCGCGCGCTCGCGGGGCTGCTGGGGCTCAGCGACCAGTCGGCGCGCAAGAGCCATTACCCGGAACTCACCGCGCGGTTGGATGAGCTGGAGGCCGAGCGCAAGCGCTATATCCGTCTCAACGACGAACTGGAGCAACGCGTGGCAGCGCGCACCGATGAGCTGCTGGAGGCCAACCACAACCTGCAACAGCAGATCGCCCAGCGCGAACAGATCGAACAGGACCTGCGCGACGCCCGCGACGCCGCCCAGGCCGCCAACCGCAGCAAGGACAAATACTTGGCCGCCGCCAGCCATGACCTGCTGCAACCGCTGAATGCCGCACGGCTGTTGATCGCCACGTTGCGTGAACGGCAGTTGCCCAGTGTCGAGCAGGTGCTGGTGGAGCGCACGCACCAGGCGCTGGAAGGCGCCGAGGATTTGCTCACCGACTTGCTGGATATCTCGCGGCTCGACCAGGCGGCGGTCAAACCGGATGTGGCGTTGTATCGCCTCGACGAACTGTTCGCGCCGCTGGTCTCGGAATTCCAGTCAGTGGCCCAGGCGACCGGGCTGAACCTACGGGTGCACACTGGGCGTTATGCAATCAGCACCGACCTGCGGCTGCTGACGCGGATCCTGCGCAATTTCCTCAGCAATGCCTGCCGCTACACCGACGACGGCTGCATCCTGTTGGGCGCACGCCGGCGTGGCCATTGCTTGCGCCTGGAGGTGTGGGACACCGGGCGCGGGATTGCGGCGGACCGGCTGCAGGCGATCTTCCTGGAGTTCAACCAGCTCGATGTCGGCCGCGCCTCCGACCGCAAAGGCGTGGGACTGGGGTTGGCGATTGTCGAGCGGATCGCCGAGATCCTGGGGTATCCCATCGCCGTGCGTTCCTGGCCGGGGCGGGGCTCGATGTTCAGCATCGAAGTGCCGTTGAGTGATGAGATGCCGTTGCCGATCAGCCAATTGCCGGTGCAACCGACCACCGGCAATCCGTTGCCGGGGCGGCGTTTGCTGGTGATCGACAACGAGGTGAGCATCCTCGAAAGCATGCGTGCGCTGCTCGGGCAATGGGGCTGTGAAGTGGTCACCGCCACCGACCAGGCAGGTGCTTTGCTGGCCTTGCAGGGCAGGGCGCCGGAGTTGATTTTGGCGGATTATCACTTGGACCATGGGGTGGTGGGTTGTGCGGTGGTCAAGCAGTTGCGCGAGCATTTTGCCTGCAACATCCCGGCGGTCATTATCACGGCTGATCGCACTGACCAATGCCGCCGTGCGTTGCGCCGCCTGGACGCACCGTTGCTGAACAAACCGGTCAAACCCGGCAAGTTGCGGGCGGTGTTGAGTCAGTTATTGGCCTAGGTCAACAGGTCCCAGATGGTTTTGCCCCATGCTCAAGGCTTGATCTAGAGCCTTGGAGCACCCGATGAGCGCGGCATCCTACAAATTACCCCTGGGCCTGGTGATCGCCGTGCTGGTGATGGCCGGCGTGCTGCTGTTGCCGCTGCCCGCCGACTTGCCGGTGGCCGGGCATCGCATGCTGGCGATCCTCGCGTTTGCCGTGGTGGTATGGATCACCGAAGCGGTGTCCTATGAAGCCAGCGCGATCATGATCACCTCGCTCATGGCCTTTTTGCTTGGCACGGCGCCGTCGCTGCAAGACCCCACTCATTTGATTGGCACCAGCCCGGCCATCAGCATGGCGCTGACCGGCTTCTCCAACCCGGCGCTGGCGCTGGTGGCGGGGGCATTGTTTATCGCCGCCGCCATGACCCACACCGGCCTGGACCGGCGCATCGCCCTGGTCACCCTGAGCCGCGTCGGCACCAGCACCCGACGCATCCTGCTGGGGGCGATTGCGGTGACTATTTTGCTCAGCCTGGTGGTGCCCAGCGCCACGGCGCGCAGTGCTTGCGTGGTGCCGATCATGATGGGCGTGATCGCTGCGTTCGGCGTGGACAAACGCTCGAACATCGCCGCCGGCATCATGATCGTGGTGGCGCAGGGCACCAGCATCTGGAATGTCGGCATCCAGACCGCCGCCGCGCAGAACCTGCTGACCGTTGGCTTCATGGACAAGATGCTTGGCCAGCGCGTGTCGTGGATCGACTGGCTGATCGCGGGGGCGCCGTGGGCCTTGATCATGTCGGCGGTGTTGCTGTTCCTCGTGCTTAAATTGCTGCCGCCGGAGACCGACAGCATTCCCGGTGGCAAGGAAGCGGTGGCGCAATCGCTGGTAGATATCGGGCCGATGACCGGGCCGCAGAAGCGCCTGTTGACGGTGTCGGTGATGTTGCTGCTGGCCTGGGCCACGGAAGGGCGCTTGCACAGTTTTGACACCACCTCGACCACGTACGCGGGGTTGGTGTTGTTGTTGCTGCCGGGTATCGGCGTGATGACCTGGAAGGATGTGCAGTCGCGGATCCCGTGGGGCACGGTGATTGTGTTCGGGGTGGGCATCAGCCTGGGCACGGCGCTGTTGACCACCCAGGCGGGGCAGTGGTTGGGGGCTGCGGTGGTGGCGCACACGGGGTTGGATCAGGTGGGGCCGCTGGGGGTGTTTGCGATTCTTGGGGCGTTTTTGATTGTGATTCATTTGGGGTTTGCCAGTGCCACGGCGTTGACCTCGGCGCTGCTGCCGATTTTGATTGCGGTGTTGCAGACGTTGCCGGGGGAGTTCAGTCGGCTGGGGATGACGATGCTGTTGGGGTTTGTGATGAGTTATGGGTTTATTCTGCCGATCAATGCGCCGCAGAATATGGTGTGTCTGGGGACGGGGACGTTTACGGCGCGGCAGTTTGCCAAGGTTGGGGTTTTGGTGACGCTGGTTGGTTATTTGTTGATGGTGGTGTTTGCGGTGACTTACTGGAGTTGGTTGGGGTGGGTTTGATTGGGTTGGGTGTATATCCGTTATTTGGGTAACGGCTGCTTAGGGTTCCGCTCTTACAGCGGGTCACTTTTGGAAGGACCCAAAAGTAACCAAAAGGTCCTCGCCCCAACACTCGGCACCTCGCCTAGGCTCGGTATGCCCGTAATCCGACAGTGATTTGGGGGGCCGCCGCCACGCGCCATCCATGGCGCGGGGCG
>NZ_JACART010000053.1:0-60715 GCF_013386445.1 Pseudomonas sp. P7759 | reverse complement strand
TGCTCAGTAGAAACGCCCCCCTGCACCTGCACTTGATACCGTCCGCCCGCCGCGCAGCGGTGCGAACCCTTGCCCTGTTCATCCAGCATGATCACGGTGGAACTGCCGTCATCCAGCCCGATCACCTCCACCGGGATGTTGCCGATCGGCACGTCATACACCGACTCGAACAGGCTCTCGATCTTCAGCTCGCCGCCCACCGGGCACTGGGCCACGGTGGAAAAGTCGGCATCCGCAATACTCACCGCCCGCTGCGAATCCCCCACCCGCAACACCCGATCCATCCCCAGCAGCGACGGCATGTCTAGCCCATGGCTCACCGAATCCAGCGCACGCGAATACCACGCGTCCATCTGCTGGCGATAAATAACCAGGCTCTGATGAAAGCCATCCAGCTCAAATTCAATCAGGGCAATGTGGGAAGGGTGGGTCATCCGTGACGTCTCGGCAAAGGGCAAGGCGTCGGAGCATGCCGTAGCAAAACGCAGCGGGATGAGCGGTTGAGAAATTCAGAAAGGGCTGACTGAGCATGGGAAAAAAGCGCAAAAAACCAACCCAAAGGGCTACACAAAAGAGCGAAAAACCTGATTGCAGCGCATCAACTCAAATAAAAATCGCTCTCATCCTTACCCGATCTTCCGACATGGCCGTCATGGTTTATAGAACCTCCCTTACGCAGGATTTCCCATGTCGCGCCTTGCTCGTCCCTTGCACCCACTGGCCTTGTCAGTGGCGATGGCTTTTGCCGCCGTGCCGTTGCTGACCGTCCAGTCCTCCTTTGCCGAAGAGAGCAGCAGCGCCGTGCGCAGTTTCTCGATTCCCGCCGGTGATTTGAGCCAGGCGCTCAATAGCCTGGCCGAGCAGGCCGGCCTGGTGCTGGCGTTTGATGCAAGCCTGACCCGTGGCAAGCGCAGCAAGGCTCTGAGTGGGCAGTACAACACTGATGTGGCGCTGAACCAGTTGCTCGCCGGCAGCGGCTTGCAAGCCTTGAAACTCTCCGCCGACCGCTACCGCCTCGAAGCCATCCCGGATAACGGCGGGGCCATGGAGCTGCAAGCCACCACGATCAGCGGCGCGTACCAGACCGAGAGCCCGACCGGGCCAGTGTCCGGTTATGTGGCCACACGCAGCTTGTCGGGCACCAAGACCGACACTGCGCTGATCGAAACCCCACAGTCGATCTCCATCGTCACCAAAGACCAGATGCGTGCGCAAAACGCCGAGAGCCTCAACCAGATCCTGCGCTACAGCGCCGCCGTCATTCCGGAGACCCGTGGCGCCACCGCATCGCGTCTGGACCAGTTGACCATCCGGGGTTTCTCTCCGGCCACTTACCTCGACGGCCTGCGCATGCCATCGAGTCGCGACGCCTTGCCGCAAAAGGACGCTTTCGACCTGGAGCGCGTTGAAGTGCTGCGCGGCCCGGCCTCGGTCCTTTACGGCCAGGGTACGCCGAGCGGCGTGATCAACATGGTCAGCAAGCGCCCGCTGGACACGCCGTTTCACGAAGTGGGCGTGGAATACGGCACCTTCAACAAGAAACGCACGACCTTCGACTTGAGTGGCCCATTGGATGATCAGGGCGTGTATTCCTACCGCGTGGCCGGGCTTTTCGACGATGCCGATGGCCAGGTAGAACACACCGAGACGCGCCGCCAGTCACTGTCCAGTGCCTTCACCTGGCGCCCCGACGACGCCACCTCACTGACCTTGCTCGGGCATTTCCAGAAGGACCCCAAAGGCGCGTCCTACGGTTCGGTGCCGGCCTGGGGCTCGGTGCTGCACAGCCCGACCGGGCGCAGCATCGATGTGGATTTCTACGACGGCGAAAAGAATTTCGAGAAAAGTGACCGCGAGTACTACAGCATCGGCTGGGCATTCGAGCATCACTTCGATGACGTGTGGACCGTGCGCCAGAATGCGCGTTACCTGCGCAGCGAAGGTCAGTATCGCAGCCTCTACAGCAACTACCTGATGGCGGACTATCGCACCATCCGCCGTTCGACCATCGCCAGCGATGTCGACCTGGATGCCTACACCCTCGACAACCAGGTGCAGGCCAAATTCGACACCGGCCCGTTGCAGCACACCTTGTTGATGGGGCTGGACTACCAGAACACCAGCACCGACACCAAGTCCGGCTCGGGCGTGTACACCGCCGGGCCAACCCTGGATATTTTCAATCCGGTCTATGGTGCAGCCGTTCCGGTACCGGCCTACACCACCGACGGCACGTCGCGCAGCGAGCAGACCGGCGTGTACCTGCAAGAACAGATGAAGTGGGACAAATGGGTTCTGTTGTTGGGCGGCCGCTATGACTGGGCCAGCACTGACAGCAGCACCAAGACGATTCGCACCGGCGCCAAATCCGAGTCGTCCCTGGACAGCAAGGCGTTTACCGGCCGTATCGGCCTGGTCTACCTGTTTGATAATGGCCTCGCCCCCTATGCCAGCTACGCCGAGTCGTTCAACCCGCAGTCGGGCACGGGCTACGGCGGTTCGGTGTTCAAACCGACCGAAGGCAAGCAGTATGAAATCGGCATCAAGTACCAGCCGCCGGGCAGCAACAGCTTTATCACCGCGGCGATCTTCGACCTGCGCCAGACCAACGTGCTGACCACCGACCCGGACCCGACTCATCTGTGCGGTACCGGGCGCTGCCAGAGCCAGGACGGCGAAGTGCAATCCCGTGGCTTTGAGCTGGAAGGCAAGGCCAGCCTCAACGATAACCTGGACATCACTGCGGCCTATGCCTACCTGGACAACCGCATCAGCAAGTCCAACAACACCGTGCGGTATGCGCCCATCAGCGACATCGGCGTAGGCCCGGCCATCGCGGCCGAAGGCACCACCACCTACGGCGTACCGCGTCACACCGCGTCGGCGTGGGCCGACTACACCTTCCACGATGGCAACCTGAAAGGTTTCGGTGCGGGCGCGGGTGCGCGGTATGTCGGCTCGTCCTGGGGTGATACGGCCAACACCCTCAAGGTGCCGGGCTACACCCTGTTCGATGCGGCGGTGCACTACGACATCCCGAACATCACCAGCCTGAAGGACAACCTGCGCCTGGCGCTCAATGCCACCAACCTGGCGAACAAAGAGTACGTTGCGTCCTGCTACTCCTATTCGTGGTGCTGGTATGGCTCGCAACGCACCGTGCAGGCGAGCGCGACCTACCAGTGGTGAAGTAAAAAAGGCCTTGGCGAAAGGATTCGGGAGCAGCATCGCCAAGGCCGAAACGGGCTAGCGCTTGGCGGGCTCGATCCATTTGTCGACCACCGGCGCCTGCCACCGCCCAAGGGCATCGAGCAGGGCGCCGGGGTGGTCTTCGACGATCAGCATCTGGCTGTGTTCGGCCTTGATGAAGCCTTCCTGCACGCCGTGCGCGAACAGACCCTGCAGCGGCGCGAAAAACTGTGCGGTGTTCAGGCAGGCCACGCCTTTGTGGTGTTCGCCAAGCTGCGTCAAGGTCATCGCTTCCAACAACTCTTCAAAGGTGCCGAGGCCGCCGGGCAGGGCGATAAACCCATCGGCCAGTTCGCTCATGCGTGCTTTGCGGCTGCGCATGTCTTCGGTGATTTCATAGGCGCTGAGCCCTGGATGCATGTGCCCGAGTTCATGCAGCAATCGGGTGATGACGCCGATCACTTCGCCACCCTCAGCCAGCGCGCTGTCGGCAATCACGCCCATCAAGCCTTTGGCGCTGCCGCCGTAGACCAGGCGAATACCGCGCCGGGCGATTTCACGGCCCAGGGCTTTGGCGTCTTCACTGTAGCGAGGGTGGGTGCCGAAGTTGGAGCCGCAAAACACCGTGAGACTGCGCATCAGAATTCCTGGTTGGGAGAGGGCGTCGCAGTTTCACGCCTGTTGGCCGACAACCACAGCGCCAAGAAATCGCTTGATGACTAGGCCAACAAGCATTCCAGGATGCGCCGGCCCAATGCTTCAGCGCTGGCCTGGGAGTCGATGTTGGCAAACCCCAGCAGCAGGCCGGGACCGCTGTGCTGCACGACATTCCATTCGCTCAAGGCTTCTGCGAAGAGCCCGACGCTTGCCAGTTTCTGCACCAGCACGCGGTCTGATTGCGGGGTCTTGAACCGCAGGATCAGGTGCATCCCGCCAGGTTGTGCATCAATGGAAATATGCCCGCCCAATACCTTGCGCAACCCGTTGGCGGTGGCTTCGCGGCGCTCGCCGTACAGCTTGCGCATGCGCTGGATGTGCCGGGCGAAATGCCCTTCGGCGATAAAACTGGCGACGATGGCCTGGGTCAGTTCCGGGCAGTTGCCGAGGAAGCTCTGGCTGACCTGCTCGAAACGCCCGACCTGGGAAACGGGCACCACCAGATAGGCCAGGCGAATGCCGGGGAACAGCACTTTGCTGAAGGTGCCCGCGTAAAGCACCCGGCCCTCACGGTCCAGGCTCTTGAGCGCTGGTAGAGGGCGGCTGACGTAACGGTACTCGCCGTCGTAGTCGTCCTCGATGATCCAGGCGTGTTCACGGCGGGCCCAGTCCAGCAGTTCCAGGCGGCGCGGCAGCGACAGCGACACACACAGCGGGCTTTGATGGGCCGGGGTGACGACCACGGCGCGGGCAGCGCTGAGGTGTTGTACGCAGAGGCCGTCCTGGTCCACAGGCACAGGGATGGACTTGATCTGCAAATGGTCCAGCAAGGGTCGTGTGGGCAGATAACCTGGGTCTTCCATCAGCACCGCGTCGCCGGGGGAGAGCAACGCATGGGTGATCAGGCTCAGCGTGTTGCGGTAGCCCGACGTGACGAAGACCTGCTCCGGCGAGCAATGGATTCCCCGCGCCACCTGCAAGTAACTGGCGATAGCGGTGCGCAGCGAAGGCAGGCCGCAGACCGGCGGGTTGGACATGTCCGCCAGTTGTGTGGCGCGCACGCAGCGGGCGGCGATTTTCGACCAGATTTTGCGTGGGAATGCGTCCAGCGCCGGCAGGCCCATCTGGAAGGGGCGCACCTGTGACTGTTGTCGCACCGCGTTGTAGGGCGTGATGACCACGGGCGTAGGCTGGGCGCTCTGGATGCCGTGCGCCACCACCGTGCCCGCCTGGCCGCGAGCCTCAAGGTAACCCTCGGCGGTCAGCAATGCGTAGGTGCTGTCGATAGTGCCGCGCGCGAGTCCCAACTCCTTGGCCAGGGCCCGTGCCGCCGGGACGCGCTCGCCGGGCTTGAGCAGGCCTTCGGCGATGGCACTGCGAAACCGCCAGTAAAGCTGACGGTAGATCGGCTCGGCCGAGGTAGGGTCCAAAGGGGGAAGGGTGTGCATGGGGGGAGATTTCCTGGTCGCGCCTGCCTTAACTGTAGCGGCTGCATGACCTGTACCCAAGGACCATAACTGCAATATTTGACTAGACCATCATGGTCCGGTCACCGGGCCCATTCTTGGCTCTTCAGAGGTGAGCCATGGCGCTGCAACATGGTGCCTTCACTCAACTTCGACAGGATTATCATGACCACTCGCCTCGATTACACCCAAGCATCCCCGGAAGGCTACAAGGCTTTCGGTGGCGTCTATGTCTACCTGCAAAACAGCGGCTTGCCCAAGGCGCTGATCGACCTGGTTTACCTGCGCGTTTCGCAGATCAATGGCTGTGCCTTCTGCATCGACATGCACTCGCGTGACCTGCTCAAGCAAGGCCTGGCCGTGGACAAGCTGGTGCTGGTGCCGGTGTGGCACGATGCACGAGATGTGTTCACCGCCCGTGAACGCATCGCCCTGGCCTTCGCGGAAGCGGTCACCCACAGCGACGTCTCGGACGCCGAGTACGCAGCGGCCTCCGCGGAGTTCAGTGCCAAGGAACTGGCCGACCTGGCTTATGGTATTGCCTTGATGAACGCCTTCAACCGCCTGGGTATCACCTTTCGCACCACGCCGGCGGCTGCCAGCTGAAACATTGCGCAATAAGGCAATTTAATGGCCCATTTGTAACAAAATCCTCGCCAGAATCGCTTTTATTTTCAGGTGGTTAGGTGAGGATGCAAATGCGCTCTGTTGGAATCATGCTGATCGCCTGCTCCCTGGCTGGCGGCGCGGCTGCCGTGCAGGCACGGGAGCTGCGCGAGGGTGACAAGTACATGTGCAGTTGGGGCGCCGGCACCGCCGCCAGGGCCCAAGAACTCAAACTGTCCGGCGTTTCGCTATACGCGGCGCGGCAGAAGATCCAAAGCATGAAGTTCAACAAGTCGTGGATGCGCATGATGGCCATGGGCATCACCGAGCAGACCTACGACAGCCGTTCACGGCTCAAGCCCGAGGCGATCCGCCAGGGTTTCTATCAGGATTGCGTGCGCTACAAAGTCGCACGCAAATAACCGCTTAACGTGACAGCGGCGAGCTGGCGTCCTCCTGGAAATACACCTTCGCCGTTTCAATGAACCGCCGATTGGCCTGGGACAGGTATTCGCTGGCGCGCCAGCACAGGTTGAAGTGCATGAATTGCGCCGGCTCGAATGACACGCCGGCCAACCCTGGCTCTTGCTCCTGCACCGACCGCAGCAAGGTGGAGACGCCCATGCCGTTGCGCGTGGCGGTAATCACCAGCGGCACGAAGTTGCTTTCCAGGGCAATGTTGAAACGCACCCGGGCGTTGCTGCAAAAGGCGTCCAGCAGATGGCGTTGCAGGAAGGTGTTGTCGAACACCAGCATCGGTTCGTGTTGCAGCCGCTGCGCCGCAATGGACGAGTTGCCCGCCAGCGGATGATCTTCGGCCATGCACAACACCATCTCATCGCTGCCGAGCAGCACCGACTCCCATGCCGGATCCACCCGTCGCGACTCTAGCAGCGCCACATCGATATCCCGTGTGGCCAGGCGTTCGCTGATGTCATCGGCGCTGCCTTCCACCACATGCATGGCAATGCCGGGGTACTGGGCGCGAAATTGCATCAGCAGTTCGGGAATATGGCGGATGCCGTACATGGGCGGCACGCCCACGCGGATTTCGCCGCTGTGCAGTTGGGTCAGGTCCTGCAATTCACGGCGGGCACCGGCCAAACCTTCAAGACACGCTTCGGCGCGTGCCAGGAACAGCTGGCCTTCGGCGGTCACGCTGATCTGCCGCGTCGCGCGGTTGAACAGGGCCACACCCAGTTCATCCTCCAATCGGCTCACCGCCATGCTCAGCGCCGGCTGTGCCACGTGCAATGCCTGGGCGGCCTTGGTGAAGCTGCCTTGGCGGGCGATTTCGACGCAGTACTCCAGCGCTTTCAGGTTCATGATGGCTCGCATAACAAAGAGTGATAGCTGGTTTCACAAATGGATATTTTCTGTGATGAAGGCAAGTCTATAGCCTGTCGGCATTCTTCTCCATGCCGAGTACCCGACCATGCCCAACCATTGGCTCTTCACACTGATTATCGGCGCGCTGGGCGGCAGTCTTGCCAGTTGGGCGGGGTGGCCGTTGCCCTGGGTGATCGGTTCGCTGGTCGCCGTGATGCTGACCCGTTGCGCCGGCAGCCTGGTGCCGGAAATTCCCCACGGCCGTCAGGCCGGGCAACTCATCGTGGCGGTTGCCATCGGCTGTCATTTCACGCTGCCGGTGATGCAGCAGGTGGCGGCTCATCTCGGGCTGATCGTCACGGCGGTGTTGCTCACGCTGGTACTGGCGCTGTGTTCGGTGCTGCTCCTGCATCGCTGGGGCGTGCCTTTCAGCACCGCATTCTTTGCCTTGATGCCGGCCAATTCCAGCGAGATGGTGCACCTTGGCCGCCAACGCCAGGCGGACACCAGTTTTATCGCCGCCGCCCATAGCATCCGATTGTTGCTGATTCTTTTGACGGTGCCGGCAGCCGCCACCTTCGGCATGCCCCCCGTCGCTGCGCATGCACCGTTGCCGGTGATCTGGCCCTGGCTGATCTTCATCCTCGGTGTGGGCTGGCTGGCGGCCCTGGGTTTCAAGCAGTGCAAGTTGCCTAACCCTTGGACGTTCGGGCCGTTCCTGATTTGCGCGGTGGGCGTGGGCTGCAATCACCTGTCGATGAGCATGCCGGGCTGGCTCAGCGGCAGCGGCCAGTTGCTGATCGGCTGTGCATTGGGCGTTGCGTTTGACCGCAATTTCTTCCAGCGCGCGCCGGGCCTGCTGGGCAAAGTGCTGCTGCTATTGACCGGCTCGGTGGTCGCCAGCGCATTGGCCGCCTGGGCGCTGGGTGCCGGGTTGGGCATGCCGTGGCTGTCGCTGGCCCTGGGCATGATGCCCGGCAGCGCGCCGGAAATGAGCCTCACCGCCGAGGCCCTGGGCCTGGCCGTGACATTGGTGACGGCGATGCAGGTCATCCGCATGTTGTTGATCCAGGCGGCGTGCCTGCCGTTGTATCGCCTGTTGGATCGGTCGCCTCAAGCACCGGCCAGTGCAAAATCTGCGTAGACCTGTCCAACTTCGCCCCGGCGCCACTCGCCATACTGGCGCCAGGTAACGACGAGGCCCAAGCCATGACTGACTATGTATTCACCCCGACGCCCATCCCATCCCTGGCCGTGCAGGGCAGCGAAGCCCGCTTCCCGCTGCGCCGGGTGTTCTGTGTGGGCCGTAACTACAGCGAACACGCCCGTGAGATGGGGCATGACCCGGACCGCGAGCCGCCGTTCTTCTTCATGAAACCGGCGGATGCCGTGGTGCCGGCCGAAGGCGTGGTCGCCTATCCGCCACTGACCACCGACCTGCACCACGAAGTGGAACTGGTGGTGGCCATCGGCAAGGGCGGGGTGGACATCAGCCCGGAACAAGCGTTTTCCCACATCTGGGGGTATGGCGTCGGTATCGACCTGACCCGCCGCGACCTGCAAGCCCAGGCGAAAAAGCTCTCACGCCCGTGGGATTGGGCCAAGGCGTTCGATGCATCCGCACCGACAACTGCGCTGCAGCCGGTGAGCGTGGTCGGGCATCCGTCCAGTGGCAAGATCTGGCTCAACGTGAACGGTGAACAGCGTCAGGTGGGCGACCTGGCCGACCAGATCTGGTCCGTCAGTGAAGTGATCAGCCATGCCTCCAAATCCGTTGCACTGAAGGCCGGCGATTTGATCTTCACCGGCACTCCGGTAGGTGTCGGCACCTTGCAACCGGGCGATGTCGTCACCGCCGGCATCGACGGCATCGGCGAGTTGCGTTTCACCCTCGGCCAGGGTTGAGGCTACAGTGGTGCCCAGGCCACCCGAGAGACCGTTATGCCAGGCACCCGCGTCACCACTTACGGCATGCAACAACGCAGCGACCGCCCCGACTTCTATATCCGCGACAAACGCGGGCGGGCGGCGCTGACCAGCCCTCATCGCCATGAGTATTTCCAGATCCAGATCAACCTCGGCGGCGACACCGTGCAGCATATCGGCGGCGCGGTGCGGCCGTTTCCGCGCAAAGCCCTAGCGTTCATCCTGCCCCATCGCTTGCATGTGATTCCCCATCCCGAAGAGGGCGAATTCATGCTGATCAACTTCAGCCAGGCGTTTTTCCTGCCGCAATTGACCTGCGACCCCTTGGACCTGGAAGACATCCCCATCGGCCAGGCGCCCGAGCTTTCGCCGTTTCGCTTTCAGGAACAGCTGGACTTCATCCTTGAAGATGCGGCGTTCGAGCAGGTAAAAACCTGGCTCGCCCATATGCGCGAACTCGATGCCCACCGTACCTTCGGCGCCCGCGAACGCCTCAAGGGCTATCTGTTTCAACTGGTCGGCCTGGTCTGCGAGCAATACGCCGAGCCGTTGCAGGCCTTCGCCGCCAACAATGCCACGCGGCGCGGGCGCAAGGATGCGTTGGCACGGGTGCAGGGCTATATCCGCGAGCACTTGCATGAACCGACCCTCAACCTCACGGATGCAGCGGCGGCGGCGTTCCTGTCGCCCAACTACCTCACTCATTTGTTGCGCAAGGAAACCGGCAAACCCTTCTCGCAACTGGTACTCGACCGGCGCATGCAGTTGGCGCGCACCTTGTTGCTCAACAGTGCGCAGATGATTGGCGTGGTCGCGCACCGCTGCGGTTTCACTGACGAGGCGTATTTTTCCCGGTGTTTCCGCAAGGCCCATGGCCTGGCACCGGGGCAGTTCCGTCGCCAGCAGCGCGAGGCTCTGTAGGGCGTTTTACAAATCCACGACATTCACTGTGTTTCTATTTGCATACAATTGCGCTTCGTCACAGATAGAGCAGGGCGCTCGAGGATTATGCAACAGCCACAAGATGCGCCGTCCAACAGCTTTCGCTACTTCGTGCTCGGCGTGCTCTGCGCTGCAGTGTTGCTGGGATTCTATTTTGTGCGGCTCAACGCCGAGGTTGACCGCGAGCGGGAAGCCGCCAACGAACGCCTGACGCTCTGCCGGCAGGTGGAAAGTGTGGGGCGCTCTGTACTGCCCAACAGCCTAGAAACACAAGAAGCCTGCAAGCAACTGAATGAACGTATATCCAAAAGTGTGACGCCGCTTTAACCCAATAACCCTTTTTTATAAGTGGAAATACTGTTGGTAGTTGCACCATAAAGTGGCACTGATACACCGCGCTACCTTAAAAAACGTGTGGTTATTGAATGACTTACAGCACTTTTAATCCGACGAAAGGATTAAAATAATCTTGTTACAGGTTTTTACAATCGTTACTATAGCCGGGCGTTCACCTCCCACGGTTTATGCATTTTTAAATCCCAAGTTTCCATCAGCTACTTGGGATTTTTTTTGCCTGCGATTTGACCCTCGCGTCACATTTCACCGTCAGCGAACTCCGCGCGCATGCGCCCATTACGTTTGGCCTGGTACAACAACTTGTCGACGGCCTCGACAAACCCCAGCATCGGGCTGTCGGGTTTCACGATGCGCGTACCGACGCCCAGGCTCAGGGTCAGCAGGTTCGACACCGGCGAAAAACCGTGCTCAATGTGCTGCTGGCAGATCAGGTGCAGGCAGCGCTGCGCCACCTGCCGGGCGGACGCCGCATCGGTTTCCGGCAACAACCACACAAACTCTTCGCCGCCAATACGCGCAATGAAATCCCTCGGACGGTTGGCCGCCTGGGACAGGGTGTTCGCCACCTGACGCAGGCATTCATCGCCCTTGATATGGCCGTAGTGGTCGTTGTACTGCTTGAAAAAATCGATATCCAGAATGATCAACGACAGCGGCAACTGGCTGCGCTGGGCGCTGGCCCATTCGCGCTCCAGCACAGTGTCAAACATGCGCCGGTTGGCGATGCCGGTCAGGCCATCTTGGTAGGAATATTCCTCGAGTTGTTTTTGCAGGCGCACCAGGTGCTCTTCGGTCTTCTTGCGTTCGCTGATATCGAACATGAACCCGATCAGCGCTTCGACTTCGCCGTCCTTGCGCACCACATGCACCACGTCGCGAATCCACACGTAGTCGCCGTTCACCGTCAGCGCGCGGTAGTCCGCTTCGTGGTCAACCCCGGCGCGCGATTGCGACACGCAGAAATTCACCACGTATTCGCGATCATCCGGGTGCATGCGCTCGACCCAGTCGTCCACGCTCACCCAACTCTGCGGAGTCCAACCCAGCAAGGTCTCGATCTGCGGGCCGATGTAACTGAAGGTCATGCTCTGCCAATCGATGCGCCAAGGGATGGCCTTGGTCGACTCCAGCAAGGTCTTGTACACATCGCTGTCGGGCTGGCTCGGAGGGTCGATGCTCATGGTGGTTTGGCTCAAGATGATGGCGAAAAGCCAAGAGCGTCTGGTGATCGACGCTTCGAGTCAAGCCCTCCCCGGAGCAGCAGACGAGAGGTCAAAAAGCGGGTTTTCTGGCGTCAGTGATTCGGCGTTTCCGGAGCGAAATGAGGCATGGCTAACACTTTTGCATTAATGCTTCCATGCCCTGTAGAACCTCATCTACTCTGTCTCCATCACAACACCTCGTGAGGCCCAGGGATGGGAACTTGTCATGATTTCAATCGTTGAATTCAACCGCATCATGGCCTCGGGTTTCCTGCCGCTGGCATGCGATTGCACCTTGAACAGCGACGGCTCGCTGCGCATTAATATCTTCGAGCCGGAGTCCGGCCGGGTCGACTTGCTGCTGACCGGCGTGTCCCCCGAAGGTTTGGACAGCATCCGTTCCATCTCAAACCTGATTGGCGAGTTGCGCACCGAAATCAAGGCCGGGCGCCGGGGGTTTGCGGCGGTCGGCTAGCTGTTGACGCTGTGGGTCGGCGCATCCAGCGCGCCGTAATAGCGCCAGCAGCAGTGGCGGTGTTCCGGCACGATCACGCAGCCGCTGAGGCTGGCGATCAGCAGTGCGGCAACCAGCAGGTAAAGTCGGCGGGACATGGTGTTTCCTCTTGGGTTGATCAGCGTTAATCCTTCAACGTTGTCACCGGCGTAAATCCGTCGCGAAGCTTTCAAACCTTTCATCAAATGCCTTCCTCCCCTGGGCAATACTGCCTGCGACAATAATCTGCGCATCCTGCGACGGATTTTTCGACACGCCCCGTTCAACCCATCAGCAACCGGCACTTTCGCCCGTTGCATGAAGGAGTTGCCATGAGACCCCAGGCCACATTGCGCTTTGCCTTGCTTGCTCCGCTGGCCCTTGCCGCGTTTGTCAGCACCCCGGTGTTTGCCCAGACCGAAATCATCATCCGCCAGGCGCCGCCACCGGAGCGCGTGGAAATGGTCCCCGTGGAGCGGCCCGGTTACGCCTGGGACCGAGGCCACTGGCGCTGGGAAGGGCGCGGTTATGGCTGGGTGCCGGGTCACTGGCAGCCGGTGATGCGCAACGCACGTTGGGAGCCCGGCCATTGGGAAGCCCACGGTCCCAACTGGTACTGGCGCGAAGGGCATTGGATCCGCTGACCGAGAACTGCCCGATTGAACGACACTGATCCGGACGTTGAACTGCTCGCACGTATCGGCAACAACGAACCTGCGGCCGTCAATGAAATGGTGACGCGCAAACTGCCGCGTCTGCTGGCACTCGCCAGCCGGATCTTGGGGGATGCCGACGAAGCCAAGGACGTGGCCCAGGAAAGTTTCCTGCGTATCTGGCGCCAGGCATCCACCTGGCGCAGTGGCGAGGCGCGTTTCGACACGTGGCTGCACCGCGTGGCACTCAACCTGTGCCATGACCGCTTGCGTCGGCGCAAGGAACGGCCGTTGAACGAGGAGGAGGCGCTGGAGCTGGCGGACAGCGCACCGCCTCTGGATGAACAATTGGAAAGCACCGAGCGCAGCGCGCGCATGGCCGCCGCACTGGCCGCTTTGCCCGAGCGCCAGCGCGAGGCGATTGTGTTGCAGTACTACCAGGAGCTGTCGAACATCGACGCCGCGGCCCTGATGAACATCAGCGTCGAGGCACTGGAGAGCCTGCTGTCGCGGGCCCGACGCCAGTTGCGCCGCCAACTTGCCGATACATCCGGGCTTGCCCGCCCAGGAAGGGGAACATCATGACACCCGAACGATTTGCTTATCTGGCCGATGCCTATGGCGCCGACCTGCAGCGTTGGCCGCTGGCTGAGCGCGGGGCGGCCGAGGCGCTGCTCGCTAGCGGCAATCCCAGTGCCCGTGAAGCGTTGGATCAGGCCGGCTGGCTCGACGCTCAGCTGGACAGTCATCAACTGGCATTTATCGACCCGGCGCTGACCCGACAGATCCGTGAGTCGGCGCCGCGCCGTGCGTCGTTTTGGTCGCGCTATGCCGGCTGGCTGTCACCGGCGGGGCTGGTGGGGGTGGGCGTTGCCGGTGTCGTCACTGGGATGTTGGTGGCGTCCTTGAGCGTGCCGTTGCCGATGGTGTCTGCCGAGGTGTTGCCCAGCGTGTTTGACCAGGGCGATGCGCAAGTGATCTTTACCGTCAACGCTGAGGAAACCGAGCAATGAGCGCCCAATCTCTTAAACCGTGGTTGCTGGTCTCGGTGCTGCTCAATGTGTTTTTGATCGGCGGGGTAGGCGGGGGGCTTTACCACTGGATGGCGAGTGCCAAGCCTGTTGAGGCGGTGGTCAATCAGCATGGGTTGCGCCAGGCGATGGTCAAGTTGCCGCCGGAGCGGCGGCGCGAGTTGCGCCAGTTGTTGCGCCATAACCGTGCCGATAGCCAGCCGCTGGTGATGGCGGGGCGGGAGGCGCGGTTGGGGGTGATCAAGCAGTTGGAGGCGCCGACCTTGGATCGGGATGTGTTGGTGACGGAGCTGGCCAAGGCGCGGGAGGCGGATATGGCACTGCGGGCGTTAGTGGATTCTGCCTTGGCGCAGTTTGCCGGTACGTTGCCTCGGGAGGAGCGGCAGAAGCTGGTGGAGGCGTTGTATCTTCGGGGGCCGGCGGTGGGGGGAAAGCCTCGGTCTTGAGTGTTGCGCGTCGGGCGGCGCAGCCGTAGCGGCCCCAAATCCATTGGGGGCCGCTTCGCAGGCTCAGGCGCGAATCGACGCCAACATCCGCTCCAACATTGCATCACACCTGACCAGTTGTTCCATCTTCACAAACTCATCCGGCTTATGCCCCTGGTCCATGCTCCCCGGGCCGCACACCACCGTGGGGATACCCACCGCGTCAAACAACCCACCTTCAGTGCCAAACGCCACTGTTCCGAACTCCCGTGAACCGGAAAACGCCGCGATCAATTCTGCCGCCTGGCTGCGCTCATCGGTGACCAAACCTGGGTAGGCCGACAGCTCGGTAAAGCGAATCGCACTCTGCGCACTTACCGCCTGCATGCGCGGCAACACCTGCTGCTCGGCGTAGGCCTTCAGTTCATCCGCGACCTTGGCCGGGTCCTGCGACGGCAACGCACGCACCTCAAAATCAAACCGACAATCCGCCGGTACGATATTCAGGGCCTTGCCACCGCTGATCACGCCGGTTTGCACCGTGCTGAACGGCGGATCAAACCGCGCATCCTGGGTCTCCCGCAGACGCTGGCCGATCCTTCCCAACTCGCCAATCAGCTCGGCAGCCTGCTCAATCGCATTCACCCCATACGGTGCGTAGGCCGAGTGGCACGCCTCGCCATGCACATCGCAGCGCATGGCCAACTTGCCCTTGTGGCCGAGCACCGGCTTGAGTTCGGTCGGTTCGCCGATGATGCACAGCATCGGTTTCACTGGCCGTTCTTCAAGCACTTTGAGCAACGAACGCACACCCAGGCAACCGACTTCCTCGTCATAGGACAGGGCGATGTGCACCGGCATCCGCAACGGCGCCGCGACCAACGCCGGCACCATTGCCAACACGCAGGCGATATAACCCTTCATGTCGGCGGTGCCGCGGCCGAACAGCTTGCCGTCGCGTTCGGTCAGCTCGAACGGCGGTACGGTCCAGGGCTGGCCGTCCACCGGCACCACATCGGTGTGCCCCGACAGCACGATCCCCGGCAACTCAACCGGGCCGACGCTGGCAAACAGGTTGGCCTTGCTGCGCTCTTCGTTGTAGACCAACTCGCTGGATACCCCGAAACCGGCCAGGTAATCGCGTACAAACTCGATCAGGTGCAGGTTGGATTCGCGGCTGGTGGTATCGAACCCCACCAGCGTCTGCAGCAGTTCGCGGCTGGTGCTCATCGTTCGTCTCCGGCCACGCCGTAGCCGGGGGAACGGTCCGGGGCGAGGGCGCGGTCGATGTAGTCCTGCACTTGCGGGCGATAGGCATCCCAGAGCTTTTGCAGTTCAAGGATCGGCTGTTCGTCAGCCCAATCCACGCGCAGGTTGATGATCGGCCAGGTCAGTTCGCCCACCACCACCAGCGCGGCGGAGTGCACCGGGCCGGCTTCGCCACCGGCGGCGATGGCGGCGTGCATCGCCGCCAGCAGGCGATCGGCCAACTGGCCTTCGCCTTGCTCAAAGGCCGTGACCATCGCTTCGATCACCGCGCGGTCGGCGAGCATGTTGCCCGCCGCCACACACTGTTCGCCCGACACGGCGTTATGGGTGCCGAGGGTTTCGCTGCCGCTGAAATGCACGCTACGGCCCAGGTGATCAATCGCCGTCAGTTGCCGGTACTGGCTGTAGCCGTTGCGCGTCAGGGCCTTGTCGATCGCGTCGGCAGGGGCGAGGCCTTGTTCCAGCAGGTCCAGCACGTCCGGGCCCAGGGCCGGGAGTGTGATGTTCTGGGTCGACACCGCGCCCACACCGGGCCGCAGCCATGGGCAACGGGCACCCACGGCAATGCTCGATGAGCTGATGGCAACGCCCAGCTGGCCGGTTTCGGCGCAACGGCCGACGATTGAAAAAGTCATGTACGGCTCCTTACTCGGGAATAACGGCGATCACATCGATTTCCATCAGCCACTGTGGCTGGCCGAGGGCCGACACCACCAGCCCGGTGGAAATCGGGAACACGTCCTTTAGCCATTTGCCGACTTCCTGGTACACGGGTTCGCGGTAGCGCGGGTCGATCAGGTAGGTGGTGGTCTTGACGATGTGCGACAGGTCGCTGCCGGCCTCTTCCAGCAGCTGCTTGACGTTTTTCATGGCTTGCTCGGCTTGGGCGCGCGGATCGCCAAGGCCGATCAGATTGCCCTCGAAATCCGTGCCCACCTGGCCGCGCACGTACACGGTGTTGCCGGCGCGCACGGCCTGGCACAGGTCGTTGTCCAGGCTCTGGTTAGGGTAGGTTTCCTTGGTGTTGAACATGCGGATGCGAGTGTGAGTAGGCATCAGAAAAACTCCGGCAATAAAGGGATCAGGCACTGACAGGCGAGGGACGAACCGCCGGGGCGGCTTCGTGGTATTCAAGGTATTGACGCTGGATCGCGATGTGGTCGGCCACATACTTGGCGTCATGCCAGACGCCCCAGATAAACGACGAACCCCGGCGCGATTGCCACGGCAAGCCGAGGAAGTAGATCCCGGCTTCACTGGACACGCCACGCTGGTGCTGGGGCTTGCCGGCTTCGTCGAAGGCGGCGACCTTCAACCAGCTGTAGTCCACCGCAAACCCGGTGGCCCAGATGATCGAGGTGACGCCGGCCTGGGCCAGGTCCAGTTCCAGGATCGGATTTTTGATGCAGTCCGCATCGGGGAACACACGACGGGCCTCGGGCTCCAGCGGCAGGTCAACGCCGTTGCGCTCGATATAGGCGTCGGCCGCATCCAACAGGGCCAGGTAGTTTTCATCGCCGCGTGCCAGGTTTTCCACCAGGTTTGGTTGGAAGCGGGCGACGCTGCCATCGAACGCTTGCGTGAGGCCGACCAGGGTCATGCCTTGCTGGGCCAGCTCACGGAAGTCGATGGTCTTGCCGCCGTGTGCACCGCTGACTGCGATGGTCACGTGCTCGCGGCCGGGTTTCATGGCCGCCTGGTCCCACTCCCCCAGCACCCCCAGCCACCAGCAGAAGTCGCGGTTGCGATAGGCGCGAGGCGGGCGATCATGGGCGCCGACCGAGAGGTACACCTGGCGCCCGGCGCGCTGCAATTCATCGGCGATCTGCACGCCAGAGGAGCCCGCGCCCACCACCAGCACGGCGCCGGCCGGCAGTTGTGCGGGGTTGCGGTAGTCGGCGGAGTGGATCTGGTGCAACGCAGTGCCTTTCGGCGCGATGGCCGGAATCACCGGTTTCTGGAACGGCCCGGTGGCAGCAACCACACGGTTGGCCTCGATCACGCCTTCGCTGGTCTGCACGGTAAAGCCTGGGCGACCGACATTACGCACCACAGACAGCACCTCCACGCCGGTACGGATCGGCGCGTTGAACTTGCGGGCATAGGCTTCGAAGTAATCCGCCACACGCTCTTTCGGCGCAAACCCATCCGCAGCGACCGTGTCGAATTCCAACCCCGGAAAGCGGTCATGCCAGGCCGGCCCATTGGCCACCAGCGAATCCCAGCGCCCGGTACGCCAGCGCTCGGCAATACGGCTGCGCTCCAGCACCAGGTGGGGCACACCTTGCTTGCTCAAATGCTCGCTCATGGCCACGCCAGCTTGGCCGGCGCCCACCACCAGCGTGTCTGTTTTTGTTATTGCTTCAGTCATGTCTCTGTCCTTGCGTAATGCAGTTGGATTCAGCGTTTGCATGACTTCAAGGCTAGGGGGAGGGGGGCTATAAATAAAATATTATTAAGCTGGGAAGTGAGCATAAATATCGGATGCAGAGCGCTGGGGCGCGTCACAAAAGTGTGCCAATCTGATCGGCCCTTCACCTCAGGCACAGCCCATGTTCAACCTTCGTGTGATGACCCCAGCCGACTACGACGCCGTCCTCGCGCTCATGCAAAATACCCCCGGCATCTCCCTGCGCAACGCCGACTCCCGCGAGGCTACCGAGCGCTACCTGGCACGCAACCCTGGCTTGAGTTTTGTCGCTGAAGCCGCAGGACGACTGATCGCTTGTGTGATGTGCGGCCATGACGGGCGTCGCGGCTATCTGCAACATGCGTTGGTGCTGCCGGAGTATCGTCGCCAAGGTATCGCACAGGCCCTGACGCAACGCTGCCTCGACGCGCTGGTGCAACTGGGCATTCACAAATGCCACCTCGATGTGTTCAAGACCAACATCAGCGCCGCTGATTATTGGCAAGGCCAAGGCTGGAAGCTGCGCACCGACATTGACCGCTATTCCTTCACCCGCGCCGGTAATGAGAACGCCTAGAACTCCCCGGAATACTTCACCGCCGCCGCCGCACGCGACGGTACATCCAGCGTGCGCAGCAGCGACGACACATGGATACGCACGGTAAACGGCGAGATATCCAGGGCCTTGGCGATTTCCTTGTTGGTCTTACCCTGGGCGATCAGGCGCAGCACGTCCTGCTGGCGGGCGGTGAGGGTGTGGGTGTCCAGTGGCAGCAGGCCGGAGGGGGCGAATTTGACCAGTACTTCGCCTTCGCGGATGGCCAGCAGCGCCTGGCCGATCTCGTCGGGGGCGATGTTCTTGCCGATGAAGCCGTCTGCGCCCAAGGCCATTACCTGATCGATCAACGCCGGGTCATCCACCATCGACACCACGATCAACGTGGTGCGCCGCAGTTGCTGGCGCAGGTCGACCAGTTGGCTCATGCAGGTCAGGCCAGGGAAGCGCAGGTCGAGGATCAGGGTGTCGACCTCGCGGCCTTCGCGGATCAGCGCGAGTACCCCGTCCAGGTCGCCCGCTTCCTGCACCACGGCGTCCGGCAGCAAGCGCTGTACGGTGCGCAGCATGGCTTCGCGAAACATTGGATGGTCGTCGGCGATGATGATGCGACCGGTCATGTGGGTGCTCCTTCCTGGGGCAAGGCTGTGCGGTTGCATGCTACCTTACCACCACGTCCGAGGCCTGCCTGTGACGCAAGTTGGATTTGTTGATTGCCCCACAAGGACGTAACCCCATGAGTCTTGAGACCAACTCCGAACTCGACCAGGCCAACCTGCGCATTGTGGTTGCCTCCATCGCTATCGTTTACATCAGCGTGTTGGGCTTTCTGCCGGGACAGTCGGTGGACACTTACCTGCCGGTGATCCTGTATATCTTCCTGTTCCTGCTGGCCTCCATTGTGTTGCGCCAAGTTATCGCCCGATGGCCCGGACACTACCCGGCACGGCGGATTTTCGGGATGCTTCACGACTACACCGGCACCTCGTTCGGCATGGTAGTCGGTGGCGAAGCAGCACTGCCGTTGTATGCGGTGATGGTGTGGGTCAACCTCGGCAATGGCATGCGCTACGGCTCGCGATACCTGGCGATTGCCACGGCGTTGGCGTTGCTCGCGCTGTTGATCGTGTACCGCCTCACGCCGGTGTGGCAGGCGCAACCTTTCATGGTGTTGATGCTGATGATCACCAGCACGGTGATCCCGGTGTACGCGCATATCCTGCTGGAGCGCACGCGCAAGGCGTCCGAGCAAGCCATCGCCGCCAATCTTGAAAAGTCCCGTTTCCTCGCCCAGGCCAGCCACGATCTGCGCCAGCCGATCCACTCCATCGGCCTGTTCACCGCGTGCCTGCGCGAAGCGCGCCTGGGCGATGAAGAGCGGCGGCTGGTGGACAACATCGACCGGTCGCTGCTGAACGTGTCGCAACTGTTCCGCTCGATTCTCGACCTCTACACCCTCGATAACGGCCGTCTGCTGCCCAAATACCAGGCGGTGCACCTGGGCGAGTTCCTTGCCGACCTGGTGCGGCAGAACGCCGAGGCCGCACGTTGGGCGGGCGTGGAACTGCGCCTGCGGCCGTGTGCGCACTGGGTGTTGGTTGACCCGGCGCTGTTGGCGACCATGGTGCAGAACGTGCTGTCCAATTGCTTTAAGTATGGCGCGCAGCGTCCGGTGCTGATCGGCGTGCGCATCCGCGACGGCGGCTTGGCGGTGGAGATTCATGACCGGGGGCGGGGGATTGCCGAGGAGCATCTGTCAAAGGTCTTCGAGGAGTTTTATCGGGTACGCCACCTGCGTGACAAAGACGTCGAAGGCGTGGGCCTCGGGCTGTCCATCGTCAAGCGCCTGGGGCAGTTGATGGGCGTGCACGTGAGCCTGCGCTCACGGGTGGGCCGTGGCACTTCCGTGAGCCTGTATGGCCTCACCCTGGCCACCGCGCCGCGTGCAACAGCACCGCGCGACGACACGCGCCAGGCCGGGTTGCTCACCGGTTTGAAGGTGTGCCTGGTCGAAGATGACCACAACGTGCTGCTCGCCACCCAGGCGCTGCTGGAGCGCTGGGGGTGCGAGGTGCAGGCGGAGTCTTCGGGGCGTGATCTGGTCAGTGACTGCGACATCATCGTCGCCGACTACGACCTGGGTAACCACGCCACCGGCATCGAATGCATCGACGCCCTGCGCGAACAACGCGGCTGGGCGGTCCCGGCGCTGATCCTCACCGGGCACGATGTGGAGAAAATCCAGGCCGCGTTGCACGACCGCCAGATCGCCATTCTCTCCAAGCCTGTGCGCCCCGCGGAACTGCGCGGTGTTCTGCGGGAACTGAGTCAGGAGGCGGTTACTGGGTAAAGCCCTGGAGTGGGTTGCCGCGTGCACCTTTGGGCTGGCAGTAGGCGGCAGGTTTCATCATGCCGAAGCTGGCCACGGCAAACATGCCGCCGCTGGCACCGCTGGGCACCGAGCAGTTGTACTCGCCGGATGCCGCGCTGGCCACGTAGTAGGTGGTCATCGAGTCGCTGCGCACGTTGGAGATACGCTTGACCGGCTCGCCCAGGTTGGTTTCCGACAGCGTCTTGAGATGGTCTTCAGTAGGCTTGATGTTGCTGCAGCCGGCCACGCCAATGATCAAGGCGCCCAGCAGGGTGAGACGGGTAACGGAGGATTGCAGTTTCATGGTGCTTCTTCCTTGGGGTTGTTATGGTTTTTCCAGCGCACAACGCGCCCACGCGCAAGGGATGCACGGTGCCGGGAGAGCGCTGGAAGTGCCGGGGAATATAGCGCTGCAAGGGAGAAGGGTCGATTAGCACAAGTGTGCTAATGGCACACTGAGGTCATTGTAGTGAGCGGGACAAGCCCGCTCACTACAGGATTGGGTTTACCCCACCGGCAACTCCCCCGTCACAATCGCCGTGATCAAAAAGATGAAAAACATCGGGATCGACCACTTGAAGAATTCCTTCTGGTACTCCCCGAACGTCATCTCCGTACGGTTCATCAACAGGAACAACCACGCCACCGTCGGGCTGGCATACCGCAGTGCCTGACCCATGAACGACGCCACGCCGATCTCGGTCGGGCTGATGCCGAACTTGTAGGCAATGGGCGCCACCACCGGCAGGATGCCGAAGTAGTAGGCGTCCACCGGCAAGGCGTAGCAGGCGAGGGCGCCGAGGAAGGCGAAGATCAGGGCGGTGTGGCTGCCCATGGAGTCCGGGATCAGGCTGGCCATGTGTTCGGCCACGGCGCCGGCCATGCCGCTGCCGTTGAAGATGCCCAGGAAACACCCGGCCGCCAGGATGATCGAGGCCACGGCCACGGCGTCGCCACCGTTGGCGGTGATGCGTTCGCGTTGTTCCACGGCGCTGTAGTTGACGGTCAGCGCAATCGCGGTGCCCAGCATGAACACCACGGCACCGCTGGCCCAACCGGCAATGAGGATAACCAGCATGCCCAGGGTCAACGCGAGGTTGAACAGGAAAAGACGCGGGCGCTTAAGCTCTTTGTCGTGGTCCTTGATCACATTGACCATCTGCAGGATTTGCTCGGGCGTCACGATGCCTTTTTCACCCTTCACAAAGCCCAGGCGTTTGCGCTCCTTGATGCCCATCAGGTAGGCCATGAAAAACACGTAGAGGAACGACACGCCGAGGATCGGCAGGATCGCCACGAACAACGTGTTGACCTCCACGTTCAGCACCGCCGCCGCGCGTGCCAGTGGGCCGCCCCACGGCAAGCAGTTGCCCAGGCCGCACGGCAGGATGATCAGCATCGCCAGGTTCGACAGCTTCATGCCCATTTGTTTGTACAGCGGCAGGAACGCGGTGGTGATGATCAAGATGGTGGTGGTGCCGTCGCCGTCCAGGGTGACCACGGCCGAGGTAAAGGCTGTGACCAGGATGATTTTCAGCGGGTCGCCGTTGGCCTTGCGGATCAGGAAGGTGCACAGCGGATCGAACAACCCGACGTTCATCATCAGGCTGAAATACAGCACGGCAAACAGGATCATCACCGTGGGGTTGACCGTGCCGAGGGAGACCTTGCCGGCCTCGTTCTGCGAGTAGAACAGGCCCTCGCGCACCCAGGTCATGATGGTGCCCATCGGCACGCCATTGAACAGGCACACCAGTACTCCAACGGCCAGCGATACCACGATCAGGCCGGTGAACGGCGAGAGTTTTTGCTTGATGACCAGCAACAGAAATGACGTGATCAACACATAGCCCAGAACTGTCAGCATCTGAACGTCTCCACAATATTATTTTTATAGTGAGCGCAGCGGGTTGGGGTGCCAGGCACCCCGGATGCAGCCTTGGGCGTTACTGGCCTTCCAGCAGTTGGGTGACCCACGCCGGGGCCAGTGGGGGAAGAGGCAGGCCGCTGTCTCGGCAGCGAGTGTATTCGTCGATCACCTCGCGGCGCTGGTTTTCATACGCACTTTTTTTCTCGGAGGCCTCCAGCACTTCCAGCAGCCGCGCGCGGGGGACCACGGTGACGCCATCGTAATCGCCGAACACCAGGTCTCCCGGTGCAACTTCCACACCGGCACAGGTCACGCTGGCGTTGATCTTGCCGGGGCCTTGCTTGCCGGGGCTGCGTTGCATGAAGCCCTTGGCGTAGATCGGGATGTCCAGTTGTGCCAACGGCACCTTGTCGCGCACACAGCCGTCGATGACCATGCCGGCCAAACCCACGGCCTGGGCGGCGCCGGCCATCAGGTCGCCGATGTAGGCGCGGCCGGGGTAGGCCTTGCCGGCCACCACCAGCACGTAGCCCGGCTGGCCCTGGTACACGGCCACGTGGATCGGGAAGTTGTCGCCGTCTTCGGTGTCGACGGTGTAGGCGGTCCCGAGCATCACTTTGCGTTCATCCAGCGGCATAAGGTCAGCGTCCATGCAGCCGTTGCGCGGGATGCCGAGGCTTTGCATGCCGTCGCACAGTTGTGCGGGGCTGAGTTGGCGGAAGCGCTCCAGCAAATCGTTCGGGATCAAATCGGGCAGGGGGAAGTACTGTTCAGTGTTCATGGCAGGTTCTCAGACGTGGGCAGTCAGATGGGCGATGGCGGTGCGAAAATCCATATCGCTGCCATCGGGGCCGAGCAGGCTGGCCCAGTCGGTGGCGGCCAATTTATCCAGCTGGCCTTGGGTCGCACGGGTCATGGTGGCGTCCACGCCAGCGGCTTCGAGGGTAGTGACCGCATCGTCCATTTCCGCACTGCGGCGCTTGGCGTGGATCAGCGTGCGGGCGGTGAAGGTATTGGCCAGTTGCTCGACGGTCTTGCCGTTCAACGAGTCGCCGAGGGACGCGACCAGCGTGTCCAGCACGCCGAATTTCTCGCCGGCCTGGAAGGCTTCCAGCAGCAATTGCGGCAGGCCTTTCATGACCACGCTCTTGAGCATTTTGATGGCGGAGGCGGCACCGGCTTCAGCTTCCAGCACGGTCAATTGCATGCCGCGTGGCGTGAAGGCTTCGGCAAACGCAGCAGCACCGCTGCCGGCCAGCAGCATCGGCACGCGGTGGTTATTGCCGGGGACGGTGCCCATCACGGCGCTGTCGCAAAAGCCTACGCCGGCAGGGCGCGGCAGCTGGTCGATAGCCTGTTTGACGGTAGGCGCGGCGGAGTTCATATCGACGTAGGTTTGCCCTGCCACCAACAGCGGCAGGACTTTGCGCGCGATGCCCAATGCGCTGCTGGCGCTGGTCAGGCACACCACGAAGCGCGCGTCACGGCAGGCGTTTTCCAGGGAGTCGAAGAGGGTGACGTGCTGCTGGTCGGCGCGTTGCTGCAGGGCCGGGCTGACGTTGGCGTCGAACGCACCTATCTGTAGATCGCCCGTGGTGCGCAGGCCGGCGCAGAGGTGGTAGGCGGCTTCGCCAAACCCGATGAAGACGATATCCATGCAGTGTTTCCTTCATTGTCTTTGTTATTGATGAAGGAAGAGCAAGGGCTGTGCCATGGTTTTAATTGTCATTAAAAACAATAAGTTGAAATTAAGCGTCGGGCCTTGAGAGGGTTTGGTTTATTTCAGGGTCTTTCAAATAAATGCAGGCTGAAATAATCTGCAATCCTCGTCCGCGCTAATCGAGCCCCGCCATGCAAGGCACCATCGCCGTCATTTCCCCCTCCAGTACCCTGACCGCCGTAATGCGCGGCATTCTCGGCCAGCGCGGGTTGTCGCTGGGGGTGGTCGAAGCGGCGCAGCACGACGCGGTACTCAAGGCCCGCGAGCTGATCGCAAGCGGCGTCAGCGTGATCATCAGCCGTGGGCGTACCGCCAGCGTGTTGCGCGAACAGTTGCGAGTGCCCATCGTCGAGGTCAAGCACACGTTTTTCGACTGCATCAACGCTTATCACCGGGCGCAGCAGGTCTCGGCCAGGATCGCCTTTCTGGCAACGTCCGAGGGCTACGCGACCATCCTGGAAAAAGCCCGGCCCTTCATGCCGGAGGTCGCGATCTGCCGGATCGACCCGCTGGGCAGCCATCAAACTACAGAAACGCAGCTGGACCGTTTGCTCGCCGAGGGCATTGAAGTGGCGATTGGCGGGCTTTCATTGCGTCAGGCGGTGATCGCGCGCGGCATGCACTACATCATGTCCGAAGCCGATGCGGATGCCGCCGATGAGGCCATCGACGAAGCCCTCCATCTCTTGCAGGTCGAGGAAGAACGGCGGCTCAAACGCGTCGAGCTGCAAAGCCGCTACGAGATGATCCAGTCGATCCTCAACTGTGTGTCCGAAGGCATCTTCAGTGTCGACAGCCAGCGCACGGTCACCAATATGAACAGCGTGGCCACTGCGTACCTGGGCAGCCTGGCAATCGGCGACAGCATCGACGGCCTGCTGACCCAGGACTACTTCAGCCAGGTGCTCAACCATGGGCGCCCGGTACGGGGGGCGCTGATCACCTTGGGAAGGTTGTCACTGACCCTGAGCATCGCACCGATCACCTTGGACAACCTGGTGATCGGCGCAGTCGCCACCCTGCAAAACCAGACCGAAATCACCGCCATTGAACGCAAGATGCGTCGCCAGTTGGCCCGCCAGCACCTGGCCGAAAAAAACTTCGACGACATTATCGGTAGCAGCCCGGCGCTGGCCAAGGCCAAGCGCCTGGCCCTGACCTACGCAGCGGTGGACAGCACAGTGATGATCGAAGGCGAAACCGGCACCGGCAAAGAGTTGTTCGCCCAGAGCATCCACAACGCTTCGCGCCGCAAACACGGGCCGTTCGTGGCAATCAACTGCGCGGCGTTTGCCCCCGGCGTGCTGGAGAGTGAACTGTTCGGCTACGTCAAAGGCGCCTTCACCGGCGCGCTCAACGAAGGCAAGGCAGGCGTGTTCGAACTGGCACACACCGGCACACTCTTTCTCGATGAAATCAACGAAACCTCCACCGATATCCAGGTCAAGCTGCTGCGCGCGTTGCAGGAGCGCAAAGTGGTGCGTATCGGTGACGATAAGGTCACGCCGGTGGATATCCGCATCATCACCGCGAGCAACAAAAGCCTGCCGAAATTGATGGTCCAAGGGCTGTTTCGCGAGGACTTTTTTTACCGTATCTGCGTGCTTAAATTGCACCTGCCGGCGCTGCGTGAACGTCGCGCCGACATCCCCGAGCTGGTACGCCACCAGCTGCGTAGCCTGCCGATGGACACCGCCGAGCCGTCGCAAGCATTGCTGGCGCGCCTGAGTGGTTACCCCTGGCCGGGCAATATCCGGCAACTGGGCAATATCGTCGAACGGTTGGCGGTGATGAGCCAAGGCCGGCCGTTTGCACAGCCGTGGCTGGAGGACGTGCTGGAGGATCTTTCTGCGGACGTGCCGGTTGCGCAGGGCGCACCCATCAGGAGCGAAAAGGCGCTGCTGCACGAAGTGCTCACCAGCGTGCGCGGCAACCGCGAAGAAGCGGCCAAACGCTTGCAGATCAGCACCACCACCTTGTGGCGGCGAATGAAGAAATACCTGGATGAGGACCCTGGGTGTTTTGACAGCGCGCGCTACTGACCCGCAAAGGCCGCGCGCAACCGCTCAATCACGTGATGCACCGTGTCTCCCTGGATGAGCGGTGGCGTGGGACTCTCGCCAAACTCACGCCATACAAACAACGTCAACTCAGCGCCATCGGTCAATGTTTGCGCCAGTCCCTGTTTGGCAAAACCTTGCAGCACCCGATAGCGCTCGTCCCGCCAAAACGCTTCCTCCACCCAGTCGTACACCGGGATGAAATGAAAATGCAGCGGGAACCCCGGCATGTGCCCGTAACGGCTGATGTACAGCCATTTCGGTTTCAGCTGCGCTTCCATCACCCGCTGAGTCTTCGCCAGCAACCCACCTAATTCGGCGAGCGCCGCTTCCGGCATGTCGGCCAGGGAGTGGATCGGCGCCTTGGCGCCCAACATCAGGTAGCCGGGCAATGCTGAGGCCAGGTGGTGGTTGAGCAGCCAGTGTTCGGTTTCGTGAAGGATGTACGCGGGGTCGATGTGCATAAGCGAATCCAGGGGAGCATTGCGAGCAGGATACCTGTATCCCAAAAAAGCGTTTGATCTGTGCCTATCGCCCGTTGCTTCAGATGAATAGCCTCAAGCCTCGCTAACCAACCTTCGAGCTCATCATGGAACTCACTGCCGTCCCCTTTGGCACTACCGACTGGTCCACTGTCGAACCCGTGATTCATCCGGGCGTTATCGGCAAGGCGTTATGGCGCACCTGCCACTTCGGCACCACCCGCGTGCGCATGGTCGAATATACCCCCGGCTACCAGGCGGATCACTGGTGCTGGAGAGGGCACATTCTGTTGTGTCTTGAAGGCGAGTTGCACACTGAATTGGAAGACGGCCGTCAGTTCACCCTGACGGCCGGAATGAGTTATCAGGTGGGCAATGACATGGAAGGCCATCGCTCATCGACGAGTATTGGCGCGAAGCTGTTTATTGTGGATTGAGGCGCACGATCAACTTGCCGAAATTGCGCCCTTCCAGCAGCCCGATAAACGCCTCGGGTGCCTGGGCCAGTCCGTCGACAACATCCTCGCGCCATTTGAGTTTGCCTTCAGCGATCCACTGCGCAGCTTCTTTCAAGAATGTGTCCTGTTGCTGATCGACAAATTCGGTCTGGATAAATCCGCGCACGGTCAGGCTCTTGGCGAGGATGTCATGCATTGTTGCGGGCAATCGGTCGATCGTTGCTTCTTGAAGGGCGCCATCGTTGTAATGGGCGATCAGACCGCACACGGGTATCCGTGCAAAATCATTGAGTAGCGGTCGCACGGCGTCCCAGACCGGCCCGGCAACGTTTTCAAAGTACACGTCGATACCCTTGGGGCACGCCTTGGCCAGCTGTTCGGCAAAGTCCGGGGCGCGGTGGTCAATGACTGCATCAAAGCCCAGTTCGTCCTTCACGAATGTGCACTTGTCCACTCCACCGGCAATGCCCACGGCGCGTGCACCGTGCAGGCGAGCGATCTGGCCGACCACTGAGCCGACTGCACCGCTCGCCGCTGCGACGACGACCGTGTCGCCGGGCTTGGGCTTGCCGATATTGAGCAGGCCGGCATAGGCCGTGAACCCCGGCATGCCCAGCACGCCGAGGGCGGTGGTCAGCGGTGCGATGCCTGGGTCCAGGCGGCGCAGGTCTTGCCCATCAGACAACGCGAAGCGCTGCCAGCCGGCGTAGGCCAAGACGAAATCGCCTTCGTGCCAATCGGCATGACGTGAGTGTTTGATACGCGCCACGGTGCCACCGACCATCACTTCACCGATGCCCACCGGCTCGGCATACGATTTGGCGGCACTCATGCGCCAACGCATGTAGGGGTCGAGAGACAGGTAAAGGTTTTCCAGCAGCACCTGTCCATCGACCGGCTCTGGGATGGGTGCGTATTCGAGGCGGAAATCGCTGGTCTTCGGTCGGCCATCGGGACGAGCGGCCAATACGATGCGTGGGTTCCGGGTGTTATCCATGATGTGTCTACTCACTGATTGAACAGGCTGAGCAGCGTAGTCATACGGTGGCTATCACGGTAGGCTGATAGCAGTTGATTCAGAGTTATGCCAAACATGATATCCGACGCGTTTGAACCCTATTTGCTGCGTACTTTTGTTGCGGTGTGTCATCACGGCAGCCTCAGTGGCGCTGCGCAACAGGCGGGCAGGGCGCAATCGGCGCTGAGTGCGCAGATTCGCCGGCTGGAGGAGTTGCTCGGTCAACGCCTGCTGCGTCGCACTGGGCGTGGCGTAGTGCCGACCACTGAGGGCGAATTGTTGCTCAGCTATGCCACACGCATTCTGGCACTCGGCGAAACGGTGGCGACACGCTTGAAGGAACGTACGGTGATGGGCACGGTGCGCGTCGGCCTGTCGGAAGACATCGCCGTCTCAGCGTTGCCGGCTGCCCTGGGCCGTTTACGCCGTGCCAGCCCCCACGTGCACCTGGACATCACCGTGGACCACGGCGATGCCCTCGCTGAACGCTGGCACGATGGTTTGCTCGACGTGGCCGTCGGCGTGAGCTCGGTATTTGCCGCCGACCCCGTGCATACCTGGAACATGCCGCTGTATTGGGTGTGTGGGATCGATGATGAGATCGACCCGACGTCGGCGTTGGATGTGATCGTGTATGCCGAACCCTGCGCGTGGCGGCGCCTGATGTTCGACGCGTTGTTGGCCGCCGGCCGCGATTTTCGCGTGACCGTCACCAGCCCGAATATCGGCGTGATCATGGCTGCCGTGGAAAGCGGCCTGGGCGTCGCATTACTGCCGGCAGAAAATATTCGCCCGGACACCATGCGTGTGATCTCGCTGGGCCCCAGCGGCAGTCAGGCCTTGAGCGTCAATTACGGATTGTTCGCGGTACCACGTCAAACCGACAGTATTCGCGCAACGGTCGACTTGCTCAGCGAGAGTTTTCACCTGATGACGCAGCCAAGGCCAGGTGGCCTGATCCCTTGCGATACACCCCACCCAACTCCCGCGCCAACCCAATGAAATTCTGCAACGGCGCCGACGGATTGAACGTGCGTCGCACCAGCGTGATCGGCGCCAGCAGCTTGGGCCGTGCGTCTTTGATCCGGCAATACACCACGCTTTCGCGGTGCACATCGCGCATCGACGCCGGGACCACCGAGATGCCTTCGCCGGCGGCTACCAGGCTGACGTTGGTGAGCATGCGTTCCACTTCAAAGGCGATTTTCGGTTCGAAACCGGCGTTCTGGCAGGCCTTGATCAGGTTCGCGTACATCCCCGGTGCGCCAGGGCGACGTACCAGGATGAAGCGTTCATCCTTGAGGGCCGCGAGGGGGATGGCGCTGGCGGGGGTGTTCAGCAGCGGGTGGCCGATGGGCAAGGTCAGCAGCATTTCTTCATTGAGCAGGCGATGGAACGTCAGGCTCTGGTGCGTACTGACCGGCGCGCGCAGGATGCCGATGTCGATGCGTTTTTCGACACTGTCTTCGGTCACTTCGCGGGCGCTGCCTTCGTTGATCGACAACTCCACGCCGGGGTAGCGCTCGCGGTAGGCGCGGATGATCCGAGGGATCAGCGGATGGGCGGCGGCGGAGCTGGTGAAACCGATCACCAACGTGCCTTCGATACCCTGGGCGGCGCGGGAGGCTTTGAGCGAACCCTGTTCGACACGGGCGAGGATGATCCGCGCTTCATCGAGGAACACCAGGCCGCCGGCGGTGAGGTCGACGCCCTTGGGGTGGCGCTTGAACAGGTCGAACCCCAGTTCGGTTTCGAGGGCGCGGATCTGTTGGCTGAGGGGCGGTTGCTGCATGTTCAGGCGCGCGGCGGCACGGGTGAAATGTCGCTCTTCAGCCACCATGATGAAATAGCGTAAATGGCGAAGTTCCATGGTGGTATATCCCGTGACAAGACTTTATTATTTGCGGCCGGCAGCGACCGTGGCGCCCAATATGCCCAAAGCGGCAAGGGGCGACAATAACAATAAATAAAAACAGGCTGGAGTAACGATGCCGACCCGATACGCCAAGAACGGAACCCTGCCTATTCTGATTGCCATCATACTTGGCATGATGTTGGGCCTGGTTTATCCGAACCTGGCGATTGAGATGAAAGTGCTCAGCGACGCTTTTATCAAGATGGTCGGCTGGTTGATGCCCTTCCTGTTGTTTGTGCTGGTGTCCACCGGGGTCGCGGGTATCAAGCGCGAGCCGCATCACCGCCATGTCGTGCGGCGGATCATTGTGTATTTCCAATTGATGTCTTGTGCTGCGCTGATGCTCGGAATGGCCACCGGCTGGGTGTTCAACCTGGAACACAGCGCGTTGCCGACGCCACCCGTACTGCCGGAAAACTTCCTGCATGAGCTGTCGCTGCTGTCGGCTTCCTCGACGTTGTACCGCGTGTTTACCCAAAGCCTGGTCTTGCAAGTGATGTTTGCTGCGATGGTCTGCGGGTTGCTGCTGGGGCGGGGCAGTGCGCTCGGCAATCGCTGCCTGGGCTGGCTGGAAACGGCGGTGCAAGGTCTGTTCTACGTGTTGCGGATTATTCTCACGTTTGCCCCGTTGGCAGCGTTTGGGGCGATGGCCTTCGTGGTGGGTAAATACGGCGTGAGTTCAGTGTTGCCCCTGCTGAAGTTTGTCGTGGTTATTTATCTGGTCAGTGCACTGTTTGTGGTTTTAGTGTTCGCCACTATTACGCGTCTGGTCGGGGTGAAGTTATCCCGATTGATCGTGTATTTAAAAGAAGAGTTATTGCTGGTGACATTTACCGGCTCTTCAGTCGCCGCACTTCCAGGCTGCGTGAATAAACTTGAAGCACTGGGCTGCGACCGGCAATTAGTGCGCCTGGTATTGACCACCGGCTACACCTTCAACCTGGCCGGCACCAACCTGTACCTCACCACCGCGATCATGTTCCTGGCCCATATGGCCGGGGTCGAGATCGCCTTGCCGGAGTTGCTCGCGGTGCTGGTGATCTGCCTGGTGACGTCGCTGGGCTCTACCAGCGTGGCGGGTTCGGCGTTGTTCACCTTGATCGCGACCTTGAACATCCTGCAACTGGTGCCGCTGGAAGGGGTGGGGCTGCTGCTGGGGGTGGAACGCTTGATGAAGTGCCGCTCGTTGACCAATGTGCTGGGCAACTGCGTGGCGTGCCTGGCGATTTGTGGGTGGCAGCGATCGATTGATCGTGGGGTGTTGCAACGGGAGCTGTCATGAACTGGCTTTATGTAGTGAGCGGGCAAGCCCGCTCACCACAGTAGCAAAAGCAAACCGCAACATTGTGGACCGGGTGTTAGCCCTTGAGCTTATCGAACGCCTTATCGAGATTTTCTTCAGCGCCCTTGAGCTTCTCACGCCGCTCTTTCAACCACTGCTGATCGCCTTCCAGCGTCTTGCGCGCCTCCACCAGCATGCGCTTGACCTCCTGCGGCTGCGGCCCGCCCGTGCCTTTGCGCGTCTGCACCATGGTGGTTGGCGACAGCGCCGCACGGAAGCCGGCCTCGTCCAGCGGCAAGGTATTGGGCGTCCACTTGTATTTGTCCGCCGCCTGGCGATACAGCTTCTGCGCGTCGGCGTAGGGGAAGGTTTTCGGCGTGGTGCCGTTGCTGCGCGCTTCGGTGACGATCAGCGAGGCAAAGCTGTGGCCAATCCGGAACGGCACCTTGAACTGGCGCTCCAGGGTGTCGGCCAGCTCCATTGAGGTGGTCCATTCCGATTCCAGTTCTTCCAATGCGCGCTGCGGGTTGATCTGCAGCGCGTCGAGCACGGCATCCATGCTGTCGAACATTTCCTGGGTGGAACGGAACACGCCCAGGGAATCGAACGCGAATTTGTAGTCGGTCATGCCGGTGGTGACGTTGTGCGCGCGCAAGGTCACCGCCTGGGCCAGGCCGACCACATCCGAGGCGGTCTCGCGGGCACGCATCAGCAGGCCTGGGTTGCGTTTTTGCGGCATGGCGCTGCTGGTGTAAGTGGCTTCTTCATCCAGCAGCAGCCACGGGCGGATCTGGTGATACTGGGTGTGGATGTCGCCAATCATGGCGCCCACGCGAATCGCCGATGAGGACGCCAGGTTGGCTGCCTCGAGCGGAATGTCATAGGTCGACACCTGGCTGGAATCCAACGAATTCTCACGCACCCCATCAAAGCCCAGCAGCTCGGCCAAGCGCTCGCGGTTCAGCGGGTAGGCCGAGTTGGCCAGCACGGCGGTGCCCATCGGGCTTTTGTTCAGGCGTGTGTACAGCTCGCGGATGCGTTGGCCGTCTCGGTCGAACGCGGCCTCAAAGGCCAGCAGGTAATGCGCATAGCTGATCGGCATGGCCTGCACGCCGTTGGTGTAGGCCGGCACCAGGGTGTCGACGTTCTTGTCGGCAATGTTCAACAGGCGCAGGCGCGTGGCGTTGAGGGCTTCGCTGTAGGCCAGCACCTGGCTGCGCAGGGCGGCCAGGCGGTAAGTGGCGAGCATGTCCTGGCGACTGCGGCCGGAATGGATCAGCGAGGCCTCGGGACCGATCTTGTCGGTCATGATTTTTTCCAGTTGCAGCACATCGCTCGGGCGCGTGCCGCCGGGCTGGTCGGCCTGGGCAATCGCATAACGCACGCCGCCAGCGATCTTCTGGCCCATCTCGGGTTTCACAATGCCTTCTTCGGTGAGCATCACGATCGAGGCTTTGTTGATGCGGTTGAGCCAGGCGAATTGAGTCTGGGTGGGATCGCCTTTGGCTTTGCGCTCGGTTTGCGCACTGTCCGGCGTGGCGCCGACTTTTGCGGCCTGAGCGGCGCATTGTTCGGTGGTGGTGCAGGGCAGCTCGCCGGTGTTGGCCGCGTAGGCGCCAACACTGTTGAACAGGGCGAAAGCCACCGCCAGGTGCAGCAGGCTTTTTAGGGCGCGGGGGGATGAGTTCACAGGAATACCCGATTTATTGTTGGAATTGTGAGCCGTCAGGCTATCGAGTCTGTTTTCAGATTGAAAATATATAGTAAGTGTTGATGGCAGAGCTTTTAGGTATGGATACAGCATTGGATTGAATGCACTAGCCCTCTAATGCTGTTCAGGCTTTGAAGCCTGTCTTCACAATGCTTGTGCTATACCGTTCATTTTCTGCGGAACCCTTTATGCGCCAGGATCAACTCGACGGGCTGGTGACCTTCGTTTGCGTCGCTGAACATGCCAGCTTTTCGGCCGCCGCCGTGCGCCTGGGTGTGTCGCCGTCGGCGGTCAGCCAGGTCATTCGCAACCTGGAGCGGCGCCTGGGCGTTGCGTTGTTCAATCGCACCACCCGCAGTGTCAGCCTCACGGAAGCAGGTCTGGGCTTCCTGGCCAAGGTGCAACCGGCGGTCAGCGCCTTGGCGGCTGCGGCCCTGGAAGTCGGTGACAGCAGCGGCTCACCCTCAGGCTTGCTGCGTCTCAACGTGCCGCGCGCCGCGTACATGACCGTGCTGCAACCGGTGCTCGCGGCATTTCTGCAGGCGCACCCGCAGATTGACCTCGAACTGACGATGGAAAATGCCCTGGTGGACATCGTGCGCCTGGGCTATGACGCCGGTATCCGTTTTGGCGATTTCGTCGAGCAGGATATGGTCGCGGTCAAGGTCGGCCCCGCTCTGCGCATGCGTGTGATCGCATCACCGGCCTACCTGGCCCGGCACGACACACCGCAGCACCCCAGCGAATTGCTCCAGCACAACTGCATCACGTTTCGTGCGTCCAGCGGCGTGGTCGAGCGCTGGGACTTCGCCAGGGGCCTGGAAACCCTGCAACTGCCGGTGCGCGGGCGGATGATCGTCAACGACTCGTCGGCCCTGGTGCAAAGCGTGCTGGATGGCCTGGGCATCGGCTACATGATCAGTGGCCACATCGACCCCTTTATCGCCCGTGGTGAACTGGTCAGCCTGTTCGAGGACTGGTGCCCGGCCTTGCCCGGCTTCACCCTGTATTACTCCGATCGCCGTCGCGTGAGCCGCAAGCTGCGCGCACTGATCGACTTTCTGCGCGAGCCGTCCAGCCTCGCGCCGTCGCCACCACTGCAAGTACTTTAGTAAGTTTGCCTTCATAGCCTATGCGGGCTGGCGACGTTCTGTGCCGCACGGCGTGCTCCTAAGATGGTCCGTCCATCCTCAGGAGTTGTCCCATGGCCCAGACGCTGAATATCAATGGCACCCCGCACACCGTGGATGTCGACGACGACACGCCGCTGCTCTGGGTGTTGCGCGATGTGCTGGGCATGACCGGCACCAAGTTCGGTTGCGGCATGGCCCTGTGCGGCGCCTGCACGGTGCAGATGAATGGCACGCCGATCCGCGCGTGCGTGATGCCGGTGAGTGCGTTGGTAGGGGCCAGCATCACCACCATCGAAGCTATCGGCGAGACCCCCGCCGGCCAGAAGATCCAGGCCGCCTGGCGTGACTTGGAAGTGGTGCAATGCGGCTACTGCCAGTCCGGGCAGATCATGTCCGCCTCAGCGTTGTTGGCCGGCAACCCGAACCCCAGTGACAGCGATATCGACAACGCCATGGCCGGCAATATCTGCCGCTGCGGCACCTACGTGCGCATCCGTGCGGCGATCAAGCAGGCGGCCAGCGCATGATCACACGACGTGGTTTTCTCAAGGTCAGTGCCGCCAGCGGCGGTGGTTTGCTGCTGAGCCTGAGTTTGCCCATGGGGCAGGTTGTTGCGGATGAAACCGGGGTGTTTGCGCCGAATGCGTTTATCCGGATCGATCGCGACGGCCGGGTGACCTTCACCATCGCCCAGGTGGAAATGGGGCAGGGCACCTACACCTCGATCCCCGTGTTGATTGCCGAAGAGCTGGCAGTGCGCCTGGATCAGGTCACCCTCGAGCACGCCCCCGCGGATAACAAACGCTATGCCAACCCGTTGCTGGGTTTCCAGGTCACGGGCGGTTCCACCTCGGTACGCAGTGCCTGGACCCCTTTGCGTCAGGCCGGGGCCACTGCGCGCACCTTGCTGCTGGAGGCCGCCGCCTTGTACTGGAACGTGGCGCCAAGCCGTTGCAGCGCGCGCGAAGGCGTGGTCTATCACGCCGACAGCCAACGGCAACTGGCCTATGGCGAATTGGTGCAAAAGGCCGCGACCTTGCCGCTGCCGGACAAGGTCGAACTCAAGAGCGCCGAACACTTCCAACTGATCGGCCTGACCCGCCAGCGCACCGACTCGGCCAGCAAGGTCAACGGCACTGCCCGCTATGGCATCGATGCACGGCCTGAGGGCTTCAAGGTGGCCGCGATCCTGACCTGCCCGGTAATCGGCGGCACTCTGGTCAGCGTCGATGACCACGCCGCGCTGTCGGTGAAGGGCGTGCTGCAGGTGTTGCGTACCGACACTGCCGTGGCCGTGGTGGCCGAGCACATGGGCGCTGCGCGCAAGGCCCTGGCGCTGCTGAGTGTGCAGTGGAACGAAGGCATCAATGGCCAGTTCTCCACGGCGCAGATGCTCGCGGATATCGAACAGGCCTCCCAGGCGGCGGGTGCGGTGGTGAAGACCGTGGGCAACGCCGAACAGGCGTTGGCCGGCGCCAGCAAGATCCTGGAGGCCGTGTACGAAGTGCCGTTTCTGGCGCATGCGTGCATGGAGCCGGTGAACTGCACCGTGCATGTACGGCCCGATGGCTGTGACCTGTGGCTCGGCAGCCAGGTACCGGCGCGGGCCCAGGCGGTGGCGATGCAGCAGACGGGCCTGGCGGAAAACCAGGTGCAGGTACACAACCATTTGCTCGGCGGCGGCTTCGGTCGGCGCCTGGACGTGGACTTCGTGGCCCACGCCGTGGCCTTTGCCAAGCAAGTGACATTTCCCCTCAAAGTCATCTGGTCGCGTGAGGAAGACACCCGCCACAGCACCTTGCGTCCTTACCATTTCAACCACCTCAGCGCCGGGCTCGATGCCAGCGGCAAACCCACCGTGTGGACCCATAAAGTCACCGGCTCATCGATCCTCGCGCGCTGGTTGCCGGAGCGCTTCACCCATGGCATCGACGGTGATGCAATCCGCGACCCCAGCGGCCCCTATGACTTCGCCCATATCGGCGTGAACTACGTGCGCCACGAACCGCCCGCCGGCATTACCACGGGTTTCTGGCGGGGAGTGGGGCATACCCAGAATGTGTTTATGGTGGAAGGTTTCATCGACGAACTGGCCTATCTGGCTGGGCAGGATCCGATCGTCTATCGCCTGGCCCTGCTGGACAAACATCCGCGTGCGCGCAAGGTGCTGGAGGCCGTGGCGCAACACGCCCAATGGGGCGCGTCGCTGGCGCCAGGACGTGGTCGGGGGGTGGCATTGACCTTTTGTTTTGGCACCTACGCGGCGCAGGTGGCAGAAGTCAGTGTGGAGGCGGGCCAGGTGCGGGTGCACAAGGTCACCTGCGTGGTGGACTGCGGCCGTGCCATCGTGCCCGACAGCGTGGTCGCGCAGATGCAGGGTGGGGCAATCTTCGGCCTGACGGCGGCGTTGTTCGGCAACATCACCTTCAAGGATGGGCGAGTGGAACAGGCCAATTTCGACAGCTACCGCCTGCTGCGGATGAATGAAGCGCCGCTGATCGACACGTACCTGCTGGACAGCGAGGAAACACCGGGTGGGATTGGCGAGGTGTCGACGGTGACGATTGCTCCGGCGGTGGTGAACGCGGTGTTTGCGGCGACGGGCAAGCGCGTGCGCCGGTTGCCTATTGTTGTGTGACTGATTCGAGCAGGGCTTCTGTGGTGAGCGGGCTTGCCCGCTCACCACAGAAGCCTGTGCCTCAATGCATCTTGCTGTGGTCCATCCCATCTACGCCACGGGCCGGGGCCTTCACTTCAATCGCCTGCTTTTCGCCCTTGGCATTTTGTACGGTCAGGGTCAGCGGCACTTGGTCGCCTTCCTTGATCTGGCCGGTCAGGCCCATCAGCATTACGTGGTAGCCGTTGGGGTCGAGGGTCACGGCCTTGCCGGCGGGCAGGGCTACCGAGTCCACCGGGCCCATGCGCATGACGTCGTCCTTCATGCTCATTTCATGGATCTGCACGTCCTTGGCCACCGGCGAGGCCACGCTCAGCAGTTTGCTGTCAGTGTCGGCGGTGACGGTCATGAACGCGCCGCTCGACGGCTGGCCCGGCACGGTGGCGCGTACCCAGGCGTCGGTGACTTGCACCTGGGCACTGGCGTGGGCGGCGAGGCCCAGCAGGGTCATGCCGATGAGGGTGCGTTTGAGGTGTTGAACGGCAGTCATTAGCAGACCTCCATGACGGTGAGCAGGTCTTCTGCGCACTCTTTAGCGGTAAGGGATGCCTGCAGGCCCAGGCGCAGGTTGCCACGGGTGTCGAACACGAAACTGGTGGCGGTGTGGGACAGGGTGTAGGTGTCGCCGGCGGGGATCTTTTCATAAAAGATCCCGAACTCCTTGGCGGCCACGGCGATTTCTTCCGGGGTGCCGTACAGCGCTTCGAAGCTCGGATCGAAAGCCTTGACGTACTTGTCGAGAATCTCGGGGGTGTCGCGTTCCGGGTCCAGGGTGATGAACACCACCTGCATGATTTCGCCGTCGCGGCCCATCAGCTTCTTGGCCTGCGCAGCGCGCGCCAGGGTGGTCGGGCACACGGCCGGGCATTGGGTGAAACCGAAGAACACCACCGGCATCAGGCCACGGAACGAGCTCAAGGTGACGGTTTCGCCGTCGGTGTTCTTGAGCTTGAAAGTACGGCCCATGATCTTGTCGCTCAGGTCCTTGCCGTACTTGAAGTTCAGCTTGGGGCTGTAGTCACAGCCGCCCAGCAGGCTGCCCAGGCCCAGCAGGCCCATTCCGGTCAGCACTTTGCGGCGGGTGAATAAGGTACTCATCAACTGTGCATCCTGTGAAACGCCTGCATTGCTCTGGATCAATACGTCAGGCTTTGAGGGCGCCCAGTCTACCAACCCTGGGAAGTGCACGTAATCTGCGACGTTCTGCCACAGGGGCCTGCGACACTTCATCCTTGGGCGGCTCTGGTGGTAGAGTCGCCGCCATGAAATTGAGCCACCCCGACCGTTCCCTGATTGCCTGGGCCCTGTACTTCTGCGTGCTGATGAACCTGTTCGTCTGCGGTTTGGGGCATGGGCAGATGATGGGCCAGGAGTTGAATGGCATCGGCGGGGCGTTCTGTTCGGTGGACGGCAAGCCAGCGCCACTTTCCGACAAAGGGTTAGGCAGCCCGTCTTCCAGCAACATCTCGAACTACTTTGCTTGCCCGGTCTGCAACGCCTTGACGGTCGCCCTGGTGTTTTTGGTCGGCCTGGCCTGGTTGCTCGGCCTGGGACAAACCCCGCGCCCGGCTCATGAGCGGCGCAACAAGGCGCCGCCGCGTTATTCCTGGCCGTCGGCCAACCCCCGCGCTTCCCCCGCATTCTGACGTATGCCTTGGGCCTCCCGTGATCGGGTGGCATTCCCTCGTCATGACTGTGAGTGCGTTTTATGAACCACCTGTTGCCCGCAGGCGCCAGCCGCCTGGTCAGCAAGACGTCCCGCCGCCTGCACGCGGAACCGGCGCCGCCTGAATACCCGAGTAATTCCCGCAACTTCGTGCACCTGGATGCGCGGTTGTTGCCGTATTGGCACACCCTGTTCGATATCTGCCCGGCGCTGCTCAAGCTGGATCCGCCTGAAGGATTGAACCTGTTCCGCAGCTTTATGACCTGGGCTTATCGCCATCGGCCGCCACTGGATTGGACCTATCACCTGAATGTCTGCCGTTGGCTGCTGGGCTCGCCGTATCGGGCGCAGATCGACGACGAACCGATCGAGGCGTTCATGGCGGCGGCTGCCGCGCGCTGGGTCAATACGGACGCAAGCCAGGCCCAGGGAGTGGCCCTGGCCTGGCAGGCGTCACGGGTTGTCGATTGGAAAGCCCCCCGCTTTTTCGGGGCCGAACCGCAGGCGTTACCGCCGTCTCCTTGGGATTTCGCCTGGTGCCCGTTAACGGCGCGCGGTGGTTTCAGTGGGTGGTTGTCGGTGCCTTGAGGTGCTGTCGGATCCATTGCTCGACGCCTGTCACCGCAATGCGCTGCCCGGCATTGAAGGTCACGGCGGGGTCCCAGGCCACGCCGTTACCCTGGGCGAATACGGCGCGGTACTTCTTCAGGTTGTCGTCGGGGTCCTGGGCCAATTCTGCCAGCAACCTTGGCACCGACCAGGCTTCGCGCTGGAGTTGCAGGCCGAGGGTGGCGTCCACGGTGTCCGCCAATTGCCCATAAGTCAGGGTGTCGCCGGCGGTGAACACCACCTGATTGCTCAGCGCCGGTTCGGCCAGCACGATGCGTGCGGTCAACCGGCCGATATCTTCCGGTGTGGTGACTGTGACGGCGGTGTCCCAGTCGCCCAGGGCATGCACGCGGTTTTGCGCCAGGTCGACTACGCCAAATGACGGCTCGAACAGAAAACTGGTGAACATGCCGGTGGAGATGATCAGCCATTGCGTGGCCTGTTGCCCGCGCAGCAGGTCGCGCACATCCAGTTGTTCGTCGAACGTGTCTTGCGGGCTGCCGCGACCGATCACGTCGTAATCCACGCCGAATTGCCACGGCACATAGCGCTGCACGCCGCCTTCAATGGCCGCGCGTGCCAGCTTGCGTTGGGTGCCGGGGCCGGCGGCGAAACCGGTGCAGCAGATCACAGTGTGGAAAGGCGCAAACCGTTCGGCGAGCGCACCTTGGCTATCGTTCTGTAGATCACCGGCGACCAGTTCAATACCGCGCTCACGCAGGGTGTTGGCCGCCGCCGAGTGCAGGCTGGCGGGGCGCAGCAGTACAGCGATGCGTGTGGTGCGGGGCTCGGCCAGCTCGGCCAGTGCGTGCAACACGGCCATGCCCAGTTCGCCGGCACCGAGTACCAGGAGAGAAGAGGGGGTCATAGGAGGCTCCGTCTGTGTGGAAAGTCGTGGCATGCTTGCAGAATTAATCGCTGCGCATAAGAAGGCACACCCGTGATACCGAGGCTCTTCCATGGATAACGACGAGATCATCCGCCGCTCGCAAGCCGCCTGCGACGCCCTCAGCGCCGACGACGATGGCCTCAAGCGCGAGGTGCTGACTCACGCGGGAAACCGCTGGTCCTTGGGCATCGTGCATGTGTTGGGGGTGAGCGGGTGCCTGCGTCACGCCGAGATCGGCCGGCGCATGCAGGGCGTGACCCAACGCATGCTGACCCGCACCTTGCGCCAGCTGGAACGTGACGGTTTAGTGCTGCGCCATGACTTTCGCGAAGTACCACCCAGGGTCGAATACGAGCTGTCGAGCCTGGGTACGGAACTGCTGGTGCATATGATCCCGTTGTGGACCTGGGTGGTGGAGAAGGGCGATGAATTCCGCCGTGCGCGTGAGCGGTTTGATCACGCCTGATCAGGCAAACAGCCGCGCCTTGAGAACGTCGATAAACACGCGCAGCTTGGGCGACGGGTGCCGGCTCGATGGCCACATCATGCGAAAGCTGCCGCGTTCGGTGCAGTCGTGCAGCACCTGCACCAATTCGCCGCTTTCGAGCCATTCACGTATGGCAAAGTCAGGCAAGTAAGCGAGGCCAATGCCCTGGCGCGCAAAGCACACCCTGGCTTCAAGGTTGTTGCAGGTCATCGCGGCGGGCAACTGCATATCCAGCTCGACGCCGTCCTGGCGCAGCGGCCAGCGTTGCAACTTGCCGGTATTGGGGAAGCGGAACAGGATGCAGCTGTGCGCGGCCAGGTCACTCGGTTGCCCAGGCGTGCCTCGGCTGGCGAGGTAGGCTGGGGCTGCCACGACGATCATCCGGTAGTCCCCGACCAGCCGTGAGCTCAAGCGCGAGTCCGGCGCTTCGCCGCTGCGCAGCACCGCGTCGTAGCCGTCTTCCACCACGTCCACGCGGCGGTCGGTGAAGCTCAGGTCCAACTCGACGTCGGGATAGTCCTTCTTGAAGTCGGCCAGTACCGGCAGAAACGGATGACCCACCAGCGGCAGGCTGACCTTGAGACGGCCACGGGGCGCCTGGCTGACCTGGGACAACTCCGCCTCGGCTTCCTCGATCTCCAGCAGGATGCGCCGGCTTCGCTCCAGGAACAGTTCGCCCTCGGCGGTCAGGGTCACGCTGCGCGTACTGCGGTGAAACAGCCTGACGCCCAGGCGTTCCTCCAGCCGCGCCACGCTTTTGCCGACCGCCGATGCAGTAACGCCCAGCACACGCCCGGCGCCGACAAAACTGTGGGTGTGGGCGACCTGCACAAAGGCATTCAGGGTGGTGAGGCTGTCCATCGATGCACCGATTGGCGACGGGAAGTGCCGCTACCCTAGCGCAATTGCCGGCATTGCGGAATGAAAGCTCCGCAGACACAGGAACTGCCCCCTACTTAATCCCGTGAAGCGCGGTTCTTATCCTTGCGCCAAATCCTTCACGAGAGACTTGAACATGACCGACATGATGCAGCGCTGGGAAATCCCGAGCTTTGGTCTTCACACCTTGCACCTGGCCCGCGTGCCGCGACCGGTCGCAAAAGCCGGGGAAGTGCTGGTGCGCGTTGCGGCGGTATCGCTCAACTACCGTGATGCCGAAGTGGCGGAAAACGGCATGGGCGCCAGCGTGCAATTTCCCTTCACCCCGGCCTCGGACATGACGGGCACGGTGATGGCGGTGGGCGAGGGCGTGCAGCGTTTCAGCGTGGGCGACCAGGTGCTGTCGAGCTTCTTTGCCGGCTGGGTCGATGGCCAGCCCTTGTCCTGGACCGAGGCACCGCCACAAGGCGGTCCGATCCCCGGCATGCTCGCTGAGTATGTGGCCACACCCGCCGAGTGGTGCGTCCTGGCGCCACGCTCGCTGAGCGCCGCGCAGGCCAGTACCTTGCCGGTGGCGGGGTTGACGGCCTGGATGGCCCTGGTTGAACTCGGCCACCTGCACGCCGGCCAGACCGTCGTGGTGCAAGGCACCGGCGGCGTGTCGCTGTTTGCCGTGCAACTGGCGGCGGTCCACGGCGCCCGCGTGATCATCACCAGCAGCAGCGATGACAAAATTGCGCGTGCCGTTGGGTTGGGCGCGACCCATGGCATCCACCGTGGGCGCGTGCCGGACTGGCACACCTCGGTGCTGGAACTCACCGGCGGACGCGGCGCCGAGCATGTGCTGGAAATGGCCGGCGGCGACAACCTGGCGCGCTCACTGCAAGCGGTGGCCAACGGCGGGCGTATCTCGGTGATCGGCTTGCTGGAGAGTGACCAGTTGAGCGCGCCGCTGATGAGCCTGCTGGCCAAGCGCGCATCCATCGTCGGTGTGGCCGTGGGCCCGCGCCGCGCCCTTGAAGACCTGATCCGCATGGTGGATCGACACACCCTTGCCCCGGTGATCGACCACACCTACCGGTTTACCGAGGTGCCTCAAGCCTTCACTCATTTGAAGCGTGGCGCTTTCGGCAAAGTGGTGATCGAGGTCAGCCCGTGATCTACCTCATTCTTGGGTTGTTCGGCCTGTACACGTTGGAATTTGGCGTGGTGGGCATTTTGCCGATGATCGTCGAGCGTTTCGGTATCAGCGTGTCCCAGGCGGGGTGGTTGATGGGCTTGTTTGCGTTGATCGTCGCGGTGCTGGGGCCGTTCCTGGTGTTGCTGGCCTCGCGTCTGGCGCGCAAGAAGATCCTGGTGGGGGCGTTGCTGGGCTTCTCGGTGTGCAGTGTGTTGTCGGCGTTTGCGCCGAACTTCGAAACGCTGATGGCGCTGCGCGTGATCCCGGCCATGCTGCACCCGGTGTTTTTTGCTGCGGCATTTTCCACGGCGGTCTCGCTGTACCCCAAGGAGCGCGCTGCCCATGCCACGGCCCTGGCGGTAGTGGGTACCACCCTCGGGCTGGTGCTGGGCGTGCCGTTGACTACCTGGGTGGGCGCGCGTATTTCCTATGAAGCCTCGTTCTATTTTTGTGCACTGGCCACGGCAGTGGCGGCGTTGGGTGTGTTGATCAAACTGCCCGATCATCCGCGCGCGGCGCCGTTGAGTTTCGGCAAGCAACTGGCCGTGCTGCGCAGCCTCTCGGTGTGGCTGGCGATCATTGCCACCGTGCTGGTATTCAGCACGATGTTTTCGGTGTACAGCTACGCCGCCGAATACCTCAAGACCCAGGTTGGCATGGACGGCCAGACCATCAGCCTGATGCTGGTGATCTTTGGCATCGGCGGTGTGGTCGGTAATCTGCTGGTGGGGCGTTTGCTCAGTCGACACCTGGTGGTGACGGCCGTGGGGTATCCGGTGGTGTTGGCGGTGGCGTACCTGGTGTTGTATGGGTTTGGCAGCCTGTCGTGGGGGTCGATGAGTGTGATCGTGTTGCTCTGGGGCGCGGCGCATACCTGCGGCCTGGTCGTCACGCAAGTCTGGCTCACGTCTTCGGCACCCCAGGCGCATGAGTTCGCGACCAGCCTTTACGTGTCGTCGGCGAATGCCGGCGTGGTGATCGGCGCCTCCATGGGCGGTCTGTTCATCAATGCCTTCGGCACCACCGGGGTGATTGGCTGCGGGTTGGTCTTTGCCGGGTTGTCGCTGCTGGTGATTGCCTGGAAGGCCCTGGCATTCGGCGATGCCAAGGGCCTGCCTGCACGGGCGTGATCAGCGCAAGGTATACCCGCCGTCCACTACCCAGTCCTGGCCGAATACGCTGCGTGCGCCTTGGCTCAGCTGGAACAGGATCACATCGGCCACCGCGCCGGGTTCCAGGAACTGCCCGTCGAGCAGCCGTGCGTTGACGGTCTTCGCCACGGAGCCGAGTGACTCGTCATTGAGCCCCAGCGTGCTCCAGATCGGGGTGGCGGTCGGGCCGGGCGAGACCATGTTCAGCCGAATGCCGTGGGGCGCCAGCTCCACCGCAAGGGTGCGAACCTGGGCCCGCAGCGCGGCTTTTGAGGCAATGTAGGCGGCCAATCCGGGGAAGGTCACCCGCTCCAGGAACGTCCCGATGAACACGACCGACGCCTGCGCTGCCAACTGCCCGCGCAGACTGCCCAGGGTGTTCAGCGCGCCGGCCCCGTTGACCGCCCATTGTCGGTCAAACGCCGCCAGGTCGAGCCCGTCGGCCAGCTGTGCAATCCCCGCGTTTGGCACCAGGCAATCCACCGGGCCGATCGATGCTGCCAATTGCGCCAGGCGTGCCAGGTCGGCAGCCTCGGTGACATCGCCGCTGAGCCACGACAACTGCTCGCTAAACGTCTCGGCCAGCTCGCCGAGCCCACCCCATTGACGCGACATCGCCACCACCTTCGCACCGCGTTCGAGCAGGCGCTGGGTCACGGCCAGGCCGATACCGGAACTGGCGCCGGTGACGACGGCAAGGCGTTGGTTGAATTCATTGCTCATGGTGATCTCTCTGTGGGTGTCGAAGATTCACTTCACACCCATCAGGAACCATGCCAGCTAATAACTGTAAATAAATCAAGTGGATAGTGAGTTCCAGGTCATTTTGACCACAACGTTTTGTAGTCGCAATGACGAGCTGTAGTCGTTATGACTCGACGACGCTGAGCGGTGCGCGGGTTTTCAGCACGGCCTTATGGTCAGCGAGCACTTCCGGCAGGGAACTGCGCAGGTATTCCACCCAGGTCTTGATCTTGGCATCCAGGTAATGCCGGGAAGGGTAGATGGCGTACAGGCTGAGTTCTTCCAGGCGGTAGTCGGGCAGTACGCGGACCAGGCTGCCGCTGCGCAGTCCCTTGATCGCGGCGTGCACCGGCAGAATGCCGATACCCATGTCATTGCTGATCGCGGTTTTCATCGCGTCGACCGAGTCCACCAGGAACGGCGAGTGGGTGATGATGACGTTTTCCTTGCCGTTGGGACCGTCGAACGTCCAGTCCTCCAGGGGGATCACGGGGCTGACCAGGCGCAGGCAGGCGTGGTCGAGCAGGTCCTTGGGAACTTGCGCGATACCGTGGTTTTTCACGTAGGAAGGCGATGCGCAGACGATGCTGTAGGTCGTCCCGAGTTTTTGCGAAACATGGCTGGAGTCCGGCAAGTCGATGGCCAGCACGATGGACACGTCGAAACCCTCGTGCACCAGGTCGGGCGTACGGTTGCTCATGCTCAGGTTGAAGGTCACGTCCGGGTAGTGTTGGCGGTAACGGGCAATGGCGTCCACGACGTAATGCTGGCCGATGCCCGTCATCGAATGCACCTTGAGCTGGCCGATGGGACGGGTGTGGGCATCGCCGGCTTCCACTTCGGCTTCTTCGATCGAATGCAGGATCTGCTCGCACCGCAGCAGGTAGCGTTGCCCGGATTCGGTGAGGGCAATGCGGCGCGTGGTGCGATTGAACAGGCGCGTGCGCAGGTGGGCCTCCAGGTTGGAGATGGAGCGCGAAACGTGGGTGGTGTTGGTCTTCAGGCGCAAGGCCGCGCTGGTGAAACTGCCGGCTTCGGCGACGCAACGGAAGATGCGCATGTTCTGCAGAATGTCCATCGGGGCTTACCAGGGATGACGAGTTTTTCCAGTGTGACATGAAGACGCTGGGCGCTGTAAACGCTATTTATTGTGGAGTTTTGCGTAACAGTCATTCACGTTCTGGATGACTTACCGACCCTGGCACAACTGCCTAAAGTCGCCGGCCTTGTGTGCCAGCCAGCTTGTCGGGAGTCGTCTTTTCGTGCCATCACTCACTGAGTTTCCGCGCTGGCTCACAGCGCTGCCCTGGCGTCGGGGTTTCCTGGAATGGGCGCGCACCGATGGGGTGATGTGGGTCTACCTGTTCAAGGTGCTGATCGCGTCGTACCTCGCGTTGTGGCTGGCGATGCGCCTGGAATTGCCACAGCCCAGCACCGCGATTACCACGGTGTTTATCGTGATGCAGCCGTTCAGCGGGCATGTCCTGGCCAAGAGCGTTTATCGCGTAATCGGCACCTTGGTGGGGTCGGCGTTCATGGTGCTGTTGATGGCCCTGTTTGCCCAAAGCACCGAGCTGTTCCTGACTGGCCTGGCATTGTGGGTGGGCGTGTGTTCGTGTGGCGCGGCGCGCAATCGTCACTTTCGTGCCTACGGGTTTGTGCTGGCGGGGTACACGGCGGTCATGGTCGGCTTGCCGGTGGTGGGGCACCCGGAACAGGTGTTCATGGCAGCGGTCTGGCGTGTGCTGGAAATTACCCTCGGCGTGCTGTGCGCCACCCTGGTCAGCGCAACGCTGTTGCCCAATACGGCAGGCGCCGCCCTGCGCAATACCCTCTATCAACGCTTCGGCCGCTTCGCCGCATTTGTGCTGAGCGGGCTGCGCGGCAGCCACGACCAGGCGGCATTCGAGGCCACCAACCTGCGCTTCATTGCCGAAGCAGTGGGCCTGGAAGGGTTACGCAGCGTCAGCGTGTTCGAAGACCCTGCACTGCGCAGACGCAAGGGCCGGCTTGATCGCCTCAATGTCGAGTTCATGGCCATCACCACACGCTTCAACGCGCTGCATCAGTTGCTGGACCGCTTGCAGGTGCGCGGTGCCACGGCAGTGCTGAACGCCGTCGACCCAGGCCTGGTTGCGTTGGTCAAGGTGCTGGAGCCGTTCGCTGGCCAGGTGCTGACGGACCTGGATGCGGCGCACCTGTCGGCACGGCTGCAACGCTACACGCAGGGGTTGCCGATGCAGATCCGCCACCTGCGCGCCGAGCTGTTGCGCGCCCATCCCCACGCCGACGATTGGCTGGACTTTCACACGGCGTGCGAGCTGCTCTATCGCTTCGCCGACGAGTTGCACCGCTACGCCCAGACCCATGCATCCCTGGCCGACCATCAGCCCGTGCGTGAGCGCTGGGCCGAGCCCTTCCAACCCCAGACCAATTGGCTGGCGGCGCTTGCGGCAGGCCTGCGTGCAGCGCTGGTATTGCTGGTGTTGTGTGCCCTGTGGATCGCCACCGCCTGGCCCAGCGGCGCGGCGATGACCCTGGTGTCTGCACTGACGGTGGGGCTGTCGGCGTTCTCCACCAACCCCCGGCGGATGTCATTCCAGATTGCCTGCGGGACGCTGGCAGCGGCGGTGATCGGCATTTTCGAAGTGTTCTTCGTCTACCCGCAGATCGATGGGTTCCCCTTGCTGTGCCTGGTGATTGCGCCGGTGATCATGCTCGGTTCGTTTCTGCTGGCCAAGCCGCAATGGGCGGGCTACGGCCTGGGCATGCTGGTGTTTTTCGGCACCAGTTCGATACCCGGCAACCCCACGCTCTACAACCCTTATGGCCTGATCAACGACTACCTCGCCATGGTGTTTGGCATGCTGGTGTGCGCGGCAGCCGGGGCGATCATCCTGCCGCCCAACAGCCCGTGGTTGTGGCGTCGGCTGGAACAGGACCTGCGTCGTCGCGTCGTGTTCGCCATCAACGCGCCTTTGCCGGCGCTGGGCTCAGGCTTCGAAAGCGGCACGCGTGATCTGTTGAACCAGGCCCATGGCTTGTCGGCCGGCCAGCCCCAGGTGCAACACCGCCTGCTGCGCTGGACCTTTGTGGTGCTGGACGTGGGCCACGCGATTATCGAGCTGCGCCGCGAACAGGCGCAGCTGCCGACGCTGGCCTGCTACGCCGAGTCTACTGCCTGGCGCCAAGCGGTACGCGGCATGGGGCGGGCGTTGGTTCGCCTGTTCCTGAAACCGGAGCATAAGCCATGGCAGCGTGCATTGGCCGCGGTGGAACAGGCGATCGAGTGTGTGCAGCACAGCGTAGAACCCTTCGAGGCGCACTTCGAAACCTCGGCGTTACGCCGGGTGGAAAGCTATCTGCACTTCATCCGCACCTCGCTGCTGGATACACGCTCACCGTTCGCCGGATTGTTACCCAAACTGAAAAAGTGATTGGCAGTTTTGCCGGCTTTTTCCCTGTGCCCCAACCCTATACCGTGCGCGCTCCCGCTGAATGCCGCAGCACCTGGCCGACAAAAAAACAGGGCGCAGGCGGGATCGCCTCAATCACTTCTCGGAGCCTTCATGAACCACAAGACTTGCCTGGCGCTCGCCGTCTCCCTCGGCGCAGCGCAGCAGGCGGCTGCGTCGGGTTTTATCGACGACAGCAAAGCCAGCCTCGACCTGCGCAATTTCTATTACAACCAGGACACCCGCAACGCCAAGGCCGCCTCGGACAAGGAGTGGGGCCAGGCCTTCATGTTCAATTACCAGTCGGGTTTCACCGAGGGCACGGTCGGCCTGGGCGTGGATCTGCAAGAGTGGTACGGCCTGCGCCTGGACGCTTCGGGCCGGGCGGGCAAGGCCGGCGCAGACAATACCCCCGGCAGCGTCTTTCCGCTGGACGATGGCAAGGCCGCCCATGACTTCAGCAAGACCGGCATCACCGGCAAGATGCGGATCGCCCAGACCCAACTCAAGGCCGGCAGCCTGATGCCCAAGCTGCCCATCCTGACCACCGAAGACGGTCGCCTGTTGCCCCAGACCTTCCGGGGGTATCAAGTGGAGTCCAAGGACTTCAAGGACGTCAACCTGATCGCTGGCAAGATCGAGCAGGTGATGGACCGTAACTCCAGTAATGGCCAAGGGCTGTCGATTGCCGGTGCCAACGACCCCATCAAAGGCAAGGCGAGCAACCAGTTCTATTACGGCGGCGTGGACTACGCCGTCAGCAAGCAGTTGCAGGTGCAGTACTACTACGCGAGCCTCGAGAACTTTTACCAGCAGCATTTCCTCGGTTTGGTGCACAACTGGCAACTGCCGGTGGGCCAACTCAAGAGCGACCTGCGGTATTTCTACAGCACCGCCGACGGCAAGAATGGCAGCGCTGCCGGACGCGGCGAAGGTTATGTCAGCTCGGGTTACTACGGGCCGGGCGTCAATGCGGGCAAGGTCGACAACCGCCTGTGGAGCGCGATGTTCACCTATGCCTTGAGCGGGCACTCGCTGAGCCTCGGCTACCAGAAAACCAGCGGGCAAAGTGACTTCCCGCACATCAACCAGGGCCAGGGCCGCTCCCTGTACCTGATCACCAATTCCCAGTCGCTGAAGTTCGTGAATGCAGGCGAGCAGGCCACCGTCGGCAGCTACGCCTATGACTTTGCCAGCCTTGGCGTGCCGGGGCTGCGCTCCAGCGTGACTTACCTGCACGGCAGCCATATCCGCACCGCGAGTCGCGACAACCGTGAATGGGAGCGCGACTTGCGCCTGGATTACGTGATCCCCACCGGCACGTTGAAAGGCCTGGGATTTACCTGGCGCAGCGCAGTACTACGCGGTAACGACACGGCCGACAAGGACGAGACACGGTTGATTGTCAGCTACAGCATCCCGTTGCTCTAGCGCAGTGGAGTAGGCAAAAAGCGTGGGATTGGACCTGGGTTTTCCGCGGGCCAGTCCGTAGGGTCGCGAGGGAAAATCCATGAGTAAGGACGTTGCCATGTCACACGTACACAAGCTCAGCCACACCCGGCTCGAATGGCTCTGGCTGCTGCCATTCGCTGCCGTGCTCTATTACCCCTGGGCGCTGCAATGGAGCAACCAGGCCCATGTTGCCGAGGCTGGCGCGCCGGTGACGCTGGCGTTGATGTTGAGTGCCTATGCGGTGCCGGTGCTGGCGTTCTACTGCGTCTTCGTCACAGGCATGCAGCCGGTGATGACGGCACGCCTGGTACTTGCCCGCCGCCTGGCCTGCCTGGCCGTAGCCGCGCCGCCGGCCTACACGCTGATGGGCGTGTTGCTGTACCTGATGAAGATCAATGGCCATGACCTCTGGGTGTGGAGCGGCCTGTGGCTGGCGTTGATCGCCTACTTCTCGATGGTGTCGAGCACATTGCCGAGCATTGATTTCAGTCGGCACGCGCGTACCTACGTCAAGCTGCGGGTTGCCCATGGCATTGCGTCGGTGGCGATCCTGTTGGTGTTCCTGGCGCCACATCTGTTCAACCATTTGTTCGGCGTGCTGGGCAGCGATGCGCATCGGGCGGTGATGGAGGTGTTGCGCGGGGTCTACCGCAACGGCTGGCTGGAGCCGATCATCATTGTCACGTTCTTCTTCCAGATACTCAGCGGCCTGGTGCTGATCCGCCCCAGGACCCAGCAGCGCGCCGATCTGCTGGACGCCTTGCAGACGGCATCCGGCGCGTACCTGGCGCTGTTTATCGCCTCCCATATCAACTCAGTGTTCACCCTGGCACGCTACTTTGGCACCGACACCGATTACGCCTGGGCCGTGGCCGAACCGGTGGGCTTGCTGGCCGATGCCTGGAGTATCCGCCTGGTGCCGCATTACTCCCTGGCGGTGTTCCTGCTGATCGCACACCTGGCCTGCGGTTTGCGCGGGGTACTGCGCAACCATGGGGTGAGCGAAACACGTTGCGCGACCTTGACCTGGACGGTGATCGGGATCGGTGCGCTGGTGACACTGGTTATCACCGCCGGCATGCTCGGCGTACGCGTTTAGCTTGACTGGCATCCAACACAGCCTAAACAGCACGTACATCCAATTTTCCGCACTCCCAATCCCTGCAAACTCCCTCATCGCTGAAACATCAAGGCAGAGGGACACCCCATGGACCCAGCTACACAACCAGGCTCCGACGAAGTCGTCACCCTGGTGGTCAAACACCTGATCAAACCAGGCCGAGAAGCCGACTACGAAGCCTGGTTGCGCCGCATCGTACGCATCGCCGGCGCACGCCCAGGCCACCTGGGCGTCGATGTGGTACGCGGCAAGCAAGGCAACCTGGCGCTGTTCACCTGCGTATTACGCTACCGCTCCACAGAAGACCTCGAAACCTGGCTCGACTCCCCCGAACGCAAAACCCTGGTCGCCGAAGCCTCCCCCATGCTCGCCGACGGCGACAACACCGAAATCGGTGCGGTCAACGAATTCTGGTTCAACCCCGAAACCGAAAACGCTGCCAAGCCGCCACGCTGGAAACAGGCGGTGGTCACCCTGTTCGTGATCCTGCCGCTGACCCTGCTGGTGCCAATCATCTGGGGCCCGGTGTTGCGTCTGCACCCGTTCCTTTCCAATTACGTGGTCGCCACCTTCCTGATCACCCTGACCATCGTGCTGCTGGTGGTCTACCTGTTGATGCCGGCGGCCACCCGCCTGTTCGCTCCCTGGCTTGAAGCCTCTGTAAAGGAAACCCTATGAACGCCGATCTGATTCTGTTCAATGGCCAGTTCCACACCGTGGACCGTGAAAATCCGCGTGCCACGGCCGTTGCCATTCACCAGGGGCGATTCGTCGCCGTGGGCACCGACGGTGAAGCCATGGCCCTGCGCGGCAGTGGCACCCAGGTCATCGACCTCAAGGGCCGCACAGTGATCCCCGGCCTCAACGACTCGCACTTGCACCTGATCCGTGGCGGGCTGAACTACAACCTCGAACTGCGCTGGGAAGGCGTGCCGTCCCTGGCCGATGCCTTGCGCATGCTCAAGGACCAGGCGGACCGCACGCCGACGCCGCAATGGGTCCGCGTGGTGGGTGGCTGGAACGAATTCCAGTTTGCCGAGAAGCGCATGCCGACCCTGGAAGAACTCAACCAGGCCGCACCGGACACCCCGGTGTTCGTGCTGCACCTGTACGACCGTGCCTTGCTCAACCGCGCCGCGCTGCGTGTGGCCGGCTACACCAAGGACACGCCGAACCCGCCGGGCGGCGAGATCGTGCGCGACAGTAACGGCAACCCGACCGGCATGCTGGTAGCGCGTCCCAACGCGATGATCCTGTATTCGACCCTGGCCAAAGGCCCGAAACTGCCCCTGGAATACCAGGTCAACTCGACTCGCCAATTCATGCGTGAACTCAATCGCCTGGGCCTGACCAGTGCCATCGATGCCGGCGGTGGTTTCCAGAACTACCCCGATGACTACGCGGTGATCGAGCAACTGGCCAAGGACGAACAGTTGACGGTGCGCATCGCCTACAACCTGTTCACCCAGAAGCCCAAGGAAGAACTCAGCGACTTCAAGAACTGGACCGGCAGCGTCACCCTGCACCAGGGCGATGACTACCTGCGCCACAACGGCGCGGGCGAGATGCTGGTGTTCTCGGCGGCCGACTTCGAGGACTTTTTGGAGCCGCGTCCGGACCTGCCGTTGACCATGGAGCAGGAACTCGAACCGGTGGTACGCCACCTGGTGGAGCAGCGCTGGCCGTTCCGTTTGCACGCGACCTATGACGAGTCCATCTCGCGCATGCTCGACGTGTTCGAGAAGGTCAACCGCGACATTCCGTTCAATGGCTTGCCGTGGTTCTTCGACCATGCCGAAACCATCACCCCGAAAAACATCGAGCGTGTACGCGCCCTCGGCGGCGGTATTGCGATCCAGGACCGCATGGCGTTCCAGGGTGAGTACTTCGTCGAGCGTTACGGCGCCAAGGCGGCCGAAGCCACGCCGCCGATCAAGCGCATGCTTGCCGAAGGCGTGCCGGTCGGCGCGGGCACCGATGCGACGCGGGTGTCGAGCTACAACCCGTGGACTTCGCTGTACTGGATGGTCAGCGGTCGCACCGTTGGCGGCCTGGAGCTGCACGCCGAAGGCCTGCCGCGCCTTACTGCGTTGGAACTGTTCACCCATGGCAGCGCCTGGTTCTCGTCCGAGCAGGGCAAGAAGGGCCAGATCAAGGTCGGTCAACTGGCGGACGTGGCCGCGTTGTCAGCGGACTTCTTCAGTGTCGATGAAGAAGCGATCAAGTGGATTGAATCGGTGCTCACCGTGGTTGGCGGCAAGGTGGTCTACGGCGCCGGTGACTTCGAAGATTTCGCACCGCCCCGCGTGCCGGTGCTGCCGGACTGGTCGCCGGTGGTCAAGGTGCCGGGTCACTGGCGCCCAAGCTCGCCGTTGCAGGCTCAGGTTCACCAATGCAGCGGCCCGTGTGGCGTGCATGTCCACAGCCACGAAAAAGCGCGGCTTTCCAGCGTGCCGGTCAGCGACTTCCAGGGGTTCTGGGGTGCGTTTGGCTGTTCGTGCTTTGCTTTCTGATTTCCCATCCCCGTAAGGAGTTTAACCATGGCTAGCCCTCGTTTGAACAAAGATGACGCCGTTGTACTGTTGGTCGACCACCAGACTGGCCTGATCTCCCTGGTGCAGGATTTCTCGCCCAACGAATTCAAGAACAACGTCCTGGCCCTGGCCGATGTGGCGAAGTTCTTCAACCTGCCGACCATCCTCACCACCAGCTTCGAAAGCGGTCCCAACGGCCCACTGGTGCCGGAGCTGAAAGAACTGTTCCCGGACGCGCCATACATCGCCCGCCCTGGCCAGATCAACGCCTGGGACAACGAAGATTTCGTCAAGGCCGTCAAGGCCACCGGCCGCAAGCAGATCATCATCGCCGGTGTGGTGACCGATGTGTGCGTGGCGTTCCCGACCCTGTGTGCGCTGGAGGAAGGCTTTGAAGTGTTCGTGGTCACCGATGCGTCGGGCACCTTCAACGAAACCGTGCAACAGGCGGCCTGGGCACGCATGACCGCCGCCGGGGCACAATTGGTGAACTGGTTCGCGGTTGCCTGCGAATTGCAGCGCGACTGGCGCAACGACATGGAAGGCCTGGCCAACCTGCTGTCGCCGCGCATTCCCAACTACCGCAACCTGATGAACAGCTACTCGGCGTTTACCAAGTAACCCACCCGAAAAACACCGCAAAACCCTGTGGGAGCCGGGCTTGCCCGCGATGGCGGTGTGTCAGTCGACAGAAATGTTGGCTGGTACACCGCTATCGCAGGCAAGCCAGCTCCCACATTTTGCTTTGTGGTGTTGCGACTAACCGGTTATAAAACAGCCCATCGTCCACCGAGAAGCGACAATGAACCCCTTCGAAGACATGCGCCTGTTCTGCCAGGTCATGGAATCCGGCAGTTTCACTGCCGCCGCCGAGCAACTGGGCCTGTCCAAGCAGTTCGTCAGCCGCCGCCTGATCCAGCTGGAAGACCGCCTCGGCGTGCGTCTGCTCAACCGCTCCACGCGGCGTCTTGATGTCACCCCACTCGGCCAGAGTTACTACGAGTCCGCCTTGCGCCTGCTCGGTGAAGTCGAGCAAGTGGAGCAGGGCATCGCCGGGCAGAACAGCGAGCCCCGTGGCACCCTCCGCCTCAGCGCGCCGTTGTCGTTTGCCATGGCCCACCTGGGCTGCCTGTTGCCGTTGTTCCTGCAGCGCCACCCCCAAGTCTCGGTAGAGGTCGACTTGAGCGACCGTCCCGTGGACCTGATCGGCGAAGGCTACGACCTGGTGCTGCGCATCGGCACCCTGGAAGATTCCACCTTGATTGCCCGGCGTATCGCCAGCATCCCTCGGGTGTACTGTGCCAGCCCCGACTACCTGGCCCTGCGCGGTACGCCGCAAAAACCGGAAGACCTCTCTGACCACGACTGCCTGCCCTACGGCCATGGCCGCCAGGTGCAATGGCGCTTCAAGGGCAAATTGCAGGCGCTGAATGTGAGCGGGCGTATGCGCGTGAACAACGGCGACTTGCTGCGCGACACCGCCATCGCCGGCTTGGGTGTGACCTACCTGCCGACGTTTATCGTCGGCGATGCCTTGAAGGATGGTAGCCTGGTCACCGTCCTCGACGAGTTCGCCCCCGAAGCGCTGACATTGTCGGCGGTGTACCCGCAACACCGGCAAAGCTCGCGGCCGGTGCAGGCGCTGGTGGAGTTCCTGCGTGAACGCCTGGCTAGCGGCTGTTGAACAGCTGGCGGATCAGGTTGGGCGTGCTGCCGGTCCAGCGCTTGAATGAGCGGCGAAAGTTCGCCGCGTCGTTGAAGTTCAGGTACGCCGCCACTTCGTCATTGCTATAGCCCTTGACCTGATACAGGTGCAGCGCCACTTGCTTGCGCACACGGTCGACCTGCTGCTGAAAACCGGTGTCGTGCTTATGCAGCTTGCGCTTGAGGGTCGCCGGGCTCATGGCGAAGGCGTGCGCGGCCTGTTCCAGGCTCGGCGGCTGACGCACCTGATCGCGCAGGTAGTCGTAGAGACAATCCAGAAAACTGCCGGTGAAACCCAGCTGTTCGATCTGCTCGCGCGCTTGTTGGCGCGCCACCTGGCCGGCGGTGGCCGAGGCGCCCGGCCAGGCACGGGTGAGGTATTGGCGGGGGATGCTCAGCATGTCCAGCGGTCGCTCGAAACGCGTGTCTTCCCCCAAGTTCACCCAGTATTGCTCGACATAGCGCGGCTCGGCATGGCTGAAGCTGGCCGTCCATGGCAGGCGCTCGCCACTGAGCCATTGGCTCATGGCAACCAGTGAGGTCATGCTGGCTTCCAGCAAGAAGCGCCAGTGTTCGCCGGCACCGCAACTGTCCAGCCAGTACAGGTAGGCGTGGTGCTCATCCAGTTCCAGTTGCAGCGTCACCAACGGGCTGAGCAGCACCTGTTGCTGGATCAGGATGTCGAGTGCCTGGTGCAGGTTCTGCGCATGGCCCAACGCGTGACTGGCGGCGCCGTAATAGCCGGGCAACAGGCGTTGGCCAAACAGGAAGCTGCTGTCGTCGGCGTCGAGCAGTTTGCGGCTGTTGCCGATCAAACCGAGGAACTGCTGCGGACTCAGCCGCGCCGTGCCGGCCAGGATGTCTTCGTGGAACAAGCCGGTGCCGCGCAGCAGGCGGTGGCTGTCGATGTCCCGGGACAGGGCCAGGTCGATCAGCGTGGCGGGTTGGTAGTGCCCGGGGATGAAGCGACTGTCCGCTTCATACCAACTGGTCTTGACGGCCATCTCAGGCACTTTTCGCCAGGGGTTGCTTGGCCCTGGCCAGGGCCAGGTTGAGGCGCTTGAGCAAGTCGTGGGGCGGCTCGTCCAGCGCCATGACCACGGCGGTGGTTGCCGCCAGTTGTAGGCGCTCACCGTGCAGCCGGGTCTTGTGGGCCAGGCCACGCACGGCCTGCTGCAACTCCAGCGCCAGCTCCTTGGCCTGGCGCTCGCCGGTGTTGGGCAACAGCACCACAAACCGGTCACCGGCCAGGCGGCACAGCAGGTCCTGGCGGCGCAGGTTGAGCAACAGCAAATGGCTGAGCGCCTGCAACACCGCATCGCCCTCGGCATGCCCGTAGGCCTGGTTGATGGCGGCGAAGTTGTCCAGGTCCAGGGCCAGCAACGACAGCGGCTGTTGCTGCGCGTGGCTGTCGTGCAGGCTGTCGGCCAACTGGCGCTTGAGGTAGTCGGCACCGGCCAGCGGCGTGAGTTTGTCGAACAGCCGGTGTTCGCGGAACAACCGCTCGCGTTTTTCCATCTGCGCGCTGATCGCCAGTTGTTCGCGGTGCCAGTGGTAGATGCCGATGGTCAGCAGGATCATGCCCACCGGCATCGGCCCGGACTCCAGCCAGTGATCCCAGGTGATGCTGTCGGGCAGGCGGATGAACTCATCGAGGCTGTCGATCCACCAGGAGAAAAATATGCACGACAGGCCCAGCGCCAGGTAGTTGGTGACGCGCCCGGCAGGGCGGCTTTTCAGCACCAGGCCCAGCCACACCAACGCCAACAGCGCAGAGCCGCCTTCGCCGAAGATATCCAGCCACACCCATTCGCTGAAGCTCTTGAGCTCCCCACAGGCCAGGTGCAGGATCAGCCCGAGGTTGGCGGCGATCAGCAGCAGGGAGAGTTTCCAGCGGTGGGGTTTGAGCACGGAAAACATGGCCGCGAGTCCTTGGGCAAAAAAGCGATGGGCGCCAGCACAGCAGATGGATGTGACGGTTGCGTGACGGTGGGGAGGGGTCGAATCAGCTCATGGCATACACACAATCTCCTGCCAAACACAAAACAAATGTGGGAGCGGGCTTGCTCGCGAATACGGTGGATCAGCCACACATGTGCTAGCTGCAATACCGCATTCGCGAGCAAGCCCGCTCCCACATTTTGATCGAGGTCATTTCAGCTCATTTGCTCGCCGGAACAAGCTAAAAACCGCGATTTACGTGGCTTTGCGCCAACCCCTGTCACAGAACCGTCATCCCCCACCCCTAGCGTGCCCTCCCAGTTGCCGGGCCTCTTGCCTGGCGCCAATGGATTCTTGGGGAGGATTGCATGTACAAGCGCACCGGGCTCGTCGGCTTCACGCTTACTGCCTTGGCCCTGGCGATGGCCAGCGAGCGGCTTTGGGCGGCCGAAGTGGCCAACACCGAGCACGTCGAAGTGGTCGGCCAGGCGGCAGCCATTGATCAGGCGCTCAAGGAGCAACGCAGCGCCGACAGCATCAAGAGCGTGGTGCATGCCGACGGCGTGGCCCAGTTGCCGGATGAGAACGTCGCGGAAGCAGCGCAGCGCCTGCCGGGTATCAGCGTGGAGCGCGACCAGGGCGAAGGGCGCTTTGTCAGCGTGCGCGGCCTCGGCCCGGACCTCAACAGCGTGACCATCAACGGCACCCTGGTGCCCGCCCCGGAAAGCGCACGCCGCGCGGTGGCCCTCGATGTGCTGCCTTCGGAGCTGGTGCAGTCGCTGTCGGTGATCAAGACCCTCACCCCGGACATGGACGCCAACTCCCTGGGCGGCACCGTTGATGTGCAAAGCCTGTCGGCCTTCGACCACAAGGGCCTGTTCTACACCGGCAGCACCGAGGCCAGCTACGACAAGAACACAAGCCAGACCAGCCCCAAGTTTTCCGGCGCCGCCAGTAACCGTTTCAGCCTCGGCGACGGCATCGACAATTTCGGCGTGGCCGCCGCGCTGAGTTGGCAGAAGCGTGACTTCGGCTCGGACAACGTCGAAACCGGCGGCGCCTGGGATTTCACCAATGGCGCCAAGCTCAATGAATTCGAGCAACGCGACTACGACATCAGCCGCGAACGTGCCGGTGGCGGCCTGAACTTCGACTACAAGCCCGATGACCTCAGCAGCTACTACCTGCGCACCCTCTACAGCCGCTACAAAGACACCGAGACCCGCAACGCCACCAGCCTCGAATTTGCCGACCCGCTGGCCGCCGGCGAACTGGGCGATGCCGAGGCCAAGCGCAAGCTGAAGAACCGCGAAGAAACCCAGGAGATCCAGTCCTACGTATTCGGCGGCGAGCGCATGCTCGGCCTGTGGACCCTGAGCGGCCAGGCCGGCTACAGCCAGTCCAGCGAAGACAGCCCGGCGCACATCGCCGGTGCCACCTTCGACGGCGGCGACTTTGCCAACAGCGGCTTCTATGACAAGGACAAACCCCGCCCGATCATCGGCAGCGGCTTCTACGACCCGCGCAACTTCACCCTCGACAAGGTCGACTGGGAAAAACAGAACACCCAGGACACCGAGAAAAACCTGCGCCTGGACCTGGCCCGCGACTACGACCTGAGCGGTTATGCGTCCCAGGTGAAGTTCGGCGGCAAGGTCAGCCGTCGCAACAAGGACAACGATCTGGAGGCCTGGGTCTACAAAGACTTCGACACCCTCGGTTTTACCGCCGACCAGCTCAACCTCAGCCAGTTCCAGAAGGGCAATGTCGACTATCGCCTGGGCAACTACGGGCCTGGCATCAGCCCCAGCAGCATCAAGCAGCTGATCGGCAGCCTCAACGCTGCGGACTTCTATGACGAGACCGAGTCCCGGGTCAACGACTTCACTATCCGTGAAGACATCAACGCCGGCTACCTGATGAACACCGTTGATATCGACGACTGGCGCTTCATCGCCGGCCTGCGTTACGAGGGCACCGAGTTCGAAGCCAAGGGTACTGGCGCCACCGATGGTGTGTTCACGCCCACCGAGACCAAGCGCCGCTATCACCACTGGCTGCCGGGCCTGCATGCGCGCTACCAGATCGACAAGAACACCCAGGTGCGTGCGGCCTGGACCAAATCGGTGGTGCGCCCGACCTTCGGCCAGTTGGCGCCGGGGTTCGTGATCGACGATGACGAAGCCACTTTTGGCAACCCGGACCTCAAGCCCCTGGAATCGAGCAACCTGGACCTGGGCATCGAACATTTCATGGGCCGCGCCGGCACCGTATCGGCATTCGTGTTCTACAAGGACATCAAGAACTTCGTCTACAACACCGACCTGGCCGGCACCGGGGCCTGGACCAACTTTTCCGAGGCGCATACCTACGCCAACGGCGACAGCGCCAAGCTCTACGGCCTGGAACTGGCCTACTCACAGAAATTCGATTGGCTGCCGGCACCGTGGAACGGCCTGCTGGTCGGTGCCAACACCACGTTCAGCCGTTCCAGTGCTGACATTGAAGGCTTCGACAGCACCAGCGGCGCGAATCGCAAGCGCAACATCAGCCTGCCCAATCAGTCGGACACCGTCGGCAACCTGATGCTCGGTTGGGAAAACGACAAGCTCAGCCTGCGTCTCTCGGCCAACTACAAATCGGCCTACCTCTTTGAGCTGGCCTCGATCAACGACAAGGCCCACGACCTGCATGTCGACGCCCAGACCTTCGTCGATTTCAGCGCGCGCTATTCGCTGACCAAGAACCTGCAAGTCAGCTTCGAGGCCCAGAACCTTACCGATGAGTCCTACTTCGTCTACACCGGCCACCGCAGCTACAACGGCCAGTACGAAGAGTATGGCCCGACTTACAAAGTAGGCCTGACCTTCACCCATTTTTGAATTCAACCACTTTCCAAATGTGGGAGCGGGCTTGCTCGCGAAAGCGGTGTGTCAGGCAGCGGATTCATCAACTGAGTCGCCGCCTTCGCGAGCAAGCCCGCTCCCACAGTAGATCTCCAGTGTTTTCAAAGGATTTGTTTGTTCATGAGAATTTCCAAGTTGTATTTGCTGATCGCTCTAGCAACCTGTGGTCCAGCCATGGCCGCCGACCTGGCGCTGGTCCCTTGGGCGCCAAACCTGAATGCCGAAGCGGTGGCCTTCCTACCTGGCGGCCCCCAGCGCCTGGCCGCCAGCACCCGCGACGGCCTGCAATTGCTCGACCACCAAGGTGCCGAACTGGCCCGCTTCAAAGGCAATTTCAGCAGCCTTGACACCCGCGCTGCTGGCACCCAGGTGCTGGTAGCCAGCCTCGACAACGACCGCCAGCAAGCGCTGTTGGTGAGCCTTGATGCCGCGAGCAAAACCTTTGGCAAACCGCTGTACCTGCCCACCCGCGACTACCCGGTCAATGGCCTGTGCCTGTTCCGCGACGCAGCCGCCAACCTGTTTGTGTTCCTGGTGGGGGAAGAGGGCAAGGGCGAGCAATGGCTGGTAGGCAACGGTTCGACGTTGTTAGGCGAGCCTCAGCGCGTGCGCGGTTTGCCATTGCCGCCGTCGGCACAGTTCTGCCAGGTGGATGACGCGACCCAACAGTTGCTGGTCAATGAAGAAAACGTCGGCTGGTGGGCCTACCCGGCGCACCCGGAGGCGGAGGTGAAACGCACGCCGGTGGCATTGTTCGACAACCCCAAACGCGAGGCCGGCGCCATGGCGC
>NZ_JACART010000052.1:0-37965 GCF_013386445.1 Pseudomonas sp. P7759 | reverse complement strand
GTTGTTGGGGAGGTAGGGGTTAGGGGCCACTCGAAGTTTCTTTCCTCTAACTTAATGGATTTCATTAGGCGAGATCACATTGCCATGCCAATCAATTCTACGGGGACGTGAAATGCATTCGCGCAAAGTATGCGTTGACGTATATGCTGGATGAATATACAGTATTTCTGCTCGCCAACGTTAGGCTTCTCAATAACCTGAAGCGGGTGAAATACACCAAGCAGTGAAGGCTGGAAGCCTTCACAAACAGGAATACTGTCGATGAAAGGACCGGCGACTTAACCAAAAGGAAATGGTAATGACAATAGAACTCGGAGAATCTAAAGTGACTGCCCCGGAGTTGATAGGGGCGTTTAACTTCAATCTTAGAAGCGATAATCCGCAACTAAATTTTTTTCCTCCCGCCACTCGCATGGACCTCCAAAAGCGAGATGTAATAACTGCATTCACAAGAAAATTTCAAACAGAAATCGATGCCGCACATACTGAAAATATGCAGAAAATCGACAGTGAAATCAAAAAAGATGTAGAGGAGGAGGGCGGTTCTAATGAGTCAATGGATGTCACAACTCCTGAACCAATCGTAACAAAAGAGCATGTGATTCATGTCAAACTATACTACGACTCTAAAGCAGAAGAAAAAAACCAAGGGGACAAAGCCGCGTCGCTGAAAGTCGGCCCGGATCTTAAACCTTACTACTCTGTTTCTGATGTGTTTCCAGATAATAAATACCAAGATGCAGGCGTCCGAAAACAACGACTTATTGATTGGGCATTAGGCTATGAAGCTCTTCGGCTCGCTCAGGTCTATGCAGAAACAGCGAGGCGTTTAAAAGTAGCAGCAGATGCATTGGCTGTTATTCAGGCCGAACAAGCACGCCTAACCGCCGCAAATGAAGCTGTTCGGAACGCCAATACGTTCCGTGCACCGGGCTCTGCATCTGCTGCCGGCTCGCTGTTTATGACTTCAGCCGGAACCGTAACGGTCGTTGAAGCCGCGGCACTCACTCTACAAGCGGCTATTCGTGCAGCCATTAGCGCTTTGGGCGGGGCAGTTGCGGGTGTTGGAGCAGGCCTTTTGGTTGGGGTTTCAGCGCTGTTTTACTCGTCAAAGCTGGCTAATGGCGAACTGTCGGAGCGTTATGCTTTCAGTACCCCAGTATCGGACCTGGTTCAAGATTTTGAGCAAGACCTGAATAGCGTCGCTGCCGCAGGCGGCACCGTTGATATGGCTTACCGCATTAGCTCAAAAACTGCTGCAGATGGACAGTCAGAAGTCTTTGTAGTCAAGACTGATGGCGTGACGGTTCCGTCAAAGGTCAGGGTGGTGGCGGCTCGTTATGATGCGGCACAGAAAGTCTATACCGCTACGACAGCGGATGTACCTCCACGGACTCTAACCTGGACGCCTATCGTCAACCCAGGGAATAACTCGACCACTTCGCCTAATGAACAGACTGTGCCAACAGTTTACACTGGCGCTACGGTGACTCCAGTTGAAGGCCGCATCGACGCCTTTCCTGAGGTTACAGAAGCGAGTTTTGATGATTTTATTACGGTCTTTCCGGCGGATTCAGGTCTGCCACCGATCTATACGATGTTCCGGGATCGGCGAGAGGATGCAGGTGTTGCAACCGGTGTTGGTCAGCCTGTGTCGGGGAACTGGTTGGGTGCTGCATCGCAAGGTAAGGGGGCTCCCATTCCGTCGCAGATTGCCGATCAGCTCCGGGGAAAGGAATTCAAGAATTTCAAAGGGTTTCGAGAGGCGCTTTGGAAGGCAGTTGCGAATGACCCTGAACTAGCCACACAGTTTTCTTCTGTGAATATGGGGCGAATGAGAAAAAATGGCTATGCCCCCTATGCAATTCCATCGGAGCAAGTCGGAGAAAAGTCGAAATATGAATTACATCATGTGATTTTCTTGAAGAATGATGGTGAGCTTTACGATATAGATAATTTGCGTGTAGTGACTCCAAAAGAACATGACGCTCTGCATAAATTTAAGCAAGGAGAGTAAAATGGAACTCAAAAATAAATTTGAAGAGTATACAGAAACCGAATTTCTCGATTTTCTTAATAAAATTTGGGCGGTAGATGTGGCCTCCGAAGCAGAGCATGATAAGTTAATCGCAGCCTTCGTAAGGCTAACGGAACATCCACAAGGTAATGGTTTGATTTTTTATCCTTCTGAAGGTGTAGAAGATAGCCCGGCAGGTGTTTTAAAAATAGTGAAGGAGTGGCGAGCCGCTAACGGTAAGCCAGGATTCAAGGCTACTTAAACTCTATTGCTTCTAGCGATACCCTTGCCGTTAGCTTTGGTGAGGGTATGTTTATTGTTTTGATCGTTGTAGGCGTATCTGGGGGAGCGTTGGATAATTCGATCGAAAAGGGAGGTATATTTATTTCTAGGAGGAATAAGTCTGTCCCCTTCTTGATATTGATAATATTTGGGTGCTTACTCCGAAGCAGCGCGGCTCACTACATCTAGAGGGTAAGTAATATGGGTGTTAAGAAAATAGAAGAGTACACGGAATCTGAGTTTTTGCTATTTGTTAAAAGGATTTGTGATTCCGAATGCGCCGCCGAAAAAGATCAAGTTGACGCTGTTTTGGAATTTGAGGTGTTAACTGAACATCCAGATGGATCTGATTTGATTTATTATGCTCCGTCGGATGCGGAAAGTACGCCTGAAGTCATAACGAGAAAAGTTAAAGAGTGGCGCGCAGCGAATGGTAAACCTGGATTTAAAACTGCTTAAGCTCGATTGCTTTTAAAGATGCCCTTGCCGTTACCTTCGGTGAGGATGTTTATTATTTTTTTCGAAGATTGTAGGGTCACCAGATAAGCTCGCGACAGCACGAACAAGTCGATGTTGTTTTTCGGGTAGCACCAAAGCATTTTCTTATTCTAACTGGATGAAACCGGTTTGGAGTCACAGAGCTTGCGTAAGACCTTGCGCATAGTTGGATTGGTTTCCTCGGGTAAGCCGTAACGAAAGTAGAATTGGTGATTGAGTTCGGTACCAGCGAAAAAATGAATGTGCACTCTTACAACTCATTCTGTTGCGGCCTTCGAGTACCTGAGCTAACGTCGATCCCGGATTTCACCCTCCCCTTTGCCCCTCTGCGTCGCGCGTACTCCAAGGACGAAATATGGCCTACAAATCCAGCACCATCGCGGGCGTCATCCGCCGCTTGAATCGTGACTACTACCTGCCAGCTATCCAGCGTCCCTACGTATGGACACCGGAGCAGATTGTTCGTCTGTTCGACAGCTTGCTCAAAGGCTACCCCATCAGTTCTTTTCTGTTCTGGGACATAGATCCTTCACAAGCTGAGAAGCTCGACATTTATAAGTTTGTCGAAGATTTCAAATTTGGCGACTTCCATAACGAAGAGGCCAAGATCAACGACCAACACCTGACGTTGGTACTGGATGGCCAGCAACGTCTGACCTCCCTGTTGATTGGATTGCGGGGCAGTTACAAGGTCAAGCTCAAGGGGAAGCGCTGGCAAAACCCCGACTCTTGGGTTCGACAAAATCTCTACCTCGACTTGATGAAGGATGCCAGCGACGAGGAGGCCGAATCTGATGTCTCCTTCGGCTTATCATTCTTCACCTCGTCACCGACCGATCAAGAAAATGCGCACTGGTTCCCTGTCAGCAGCATTATGCAGTTTGCGGACAAGGATCAATTCGACGCCTATCTGGAAAAAATTCTGGAAACTCTTGAGGAGAAAGACGTCAGTCGTGTGGATCGCAAGATCATCGAGCGAAACTTGAAGAAGCTCTACCACGCCATTTGGGTGGACGAATCCATCGCCTTTTTTACCGAAACCAGTCGATCCCTGGAGCGGGTTCTGGACATTTTTGTCCGTGCCAATGAAGGTGGTACCAAGCTCAGCAAGTCAGACCTGTTGCTGTCGACCATTACGACGACTTGGGGAGATCTCAACGCACGAGAAGAAATTTATGGGTTTGTGGATTACCTGAACACCGGTCTGGCCCGCAACAACAACTTCGACAAAGACTGGGTCATGAAGGCCTGTTTGGTGCTGTCGGATTTGCCGAACGCGTACAAGGTGTCCAATTTCACCAAGAAAAATCTAGACTTGATCCGCGAGAACTGGGAAAGAATCAAAACTGCCCTCGAAATGACCGTGCGCCTTACCAACGACTTCGGCATTGACCGCGAGACACTGACAAGCGCCAACGCTCTCTTGCCGATCGCTTATTATTTCTTCCAAACCTCCATGCGTTTCAATTCGACCGAATCCAGGCACGTAGGAGCCGTCCGCGCCATGCACCGATGGCTCGTCAAGGCATTGCTGGCCAGTACATTCGGCGGGTCGTCCGACGGGACCATCAGTCAGTCACGAAAAATTATTCAGGAGAGCATGGCCACCTCTAATGACTTTCCGGAGCAAGCGTTACTCATCGGTTTACGCAGGCAGAGCCAAATTGATTTCACCGACCCTCGTAGCCTGGACGATCTGCTGTCTCTGACCTACCAGGACTGGACTTGCTTTTTCGCCATCTCCCTGCTTCATCCGGACACTCGCTGGGGCACCGCGCAGTACCATGTTGATCACATCTTTCCTCAGGGCAGCCTCACCAAGGCGAAGCTGCTCAGCCAAGGTATTCCCGAGTCGGAGATGGACGCTTACGTTCACGGAAAAGACCGGTTAAGCAATCTGCAATTGTTGCCTTACCTCGACAACATCGAGAAATCGGATACAGCTTTTGAGGTTTGGCTGGCAGACCGAAGCCCAGCGTTCATTGATCAGCATTCAATTCCGGCAGAACCGGAGCTGTACAAAATCGACCGCTTCCGGGATTTCCTAGATGCGAGGGACGTTTTACTTCGCAAGCGCTATGCCGAGATTCTCGGGTTCGATGAAGCATTGCTCGCAGAAACGACCATTGCGTCAGAGGAAGAAAACCAGGTAATCGAATCAAAAAAGTAGTGGCCTCGTCTCTCTTGGTACCGAAAGCGAAAGATGGCTCCATCTTCTCGCCCAAGTTAAAAAGCGCCAGAGGATTTACCATAGGGCGCAAAGGAGCCGAGCGCAAAATCGCTGACTATGAACAAGCACTGGCTTATTTGAGAGCCCAACCTTCGGCTTACTGGCGCAGGCCTAATGAAAAGGGTAATTGGGGAATCGTGAAAGGAGTGTGCTGGGTCAATATCAACGAAACGTAAAATGTACGGGCACCGGATTTATCAACAACGTTCGCCGAAAGCAGAACCTGAACTCCCTAGCTAAAGCCGAAGGTTTAGCCCTGCTCCGGAGTCCATCGACTTCATGGGAAGCAAAGTCGCCGAATCGAAACTGCAGCATACGAAGATTCGGCGAGTAGTCAGCTAGTGACTGGGATTTCTGTTCTTCAACGAGGGCAGGGCGCTTCGTGGTCGAGGAGTCTTGCCGTCATGAGCACACCCAGTTCGCTGAGTTGGTGAATCGCGAGTGCAATGTCACGGTGTTTTCCGTTCAGATCTTCGGATAGGTCGAGCAGCAGTGTGCTAACCGAGCTAAAGGTTTCGTAGCTATTGATAATGAGAGCTTCGTTGCTGACGTCGGGAGCGACGGTGAAGAGCGTGGTCGAATCATTAACCATCGTTAAGTTCCTTACCTAGATGCCGCCACCCCATCGCTACTAAACGAAAAGGCGGCAGCTGTACGCAGGTTAGTAGACCGGTGGAACCTAACAAAACCGGCGCGCCCGAGGGCGCCCTGCGCACAGCCACCATCAAGCACAGACGGAGGCCGTCTGATGGATGATGCTCATGCACTTGTTAGGTTAAACCGTGGGCTACTAAACCCGATCACCGAAAAATTCAGCGACCGCGCAACCATAGATTCCACCACCCCAGCGCACAAGCCGGCGGATTCTGACGCAGGCGTAGGCAATCGGGCAAGCCACTGCCCAGCTTTGGGAAATGTCCTAGGACACCGCCCTCACACCGTCACCACCACCTTGCCCACCTGCTGGTTCGCCTCCAAATACCGATGCGCGTCCTGCACCTCATCCAACGCAAACGTCTTCGCAATCACTGGCGCCAACGCGCCCGACGCCAGCCCGTCCAAGATGAACGCTTTAGCCCGTTCCAACGCAGCCGGGTCAGCGACGATCTCGGCGTACAAATACCCTTTAAGCGTCAAACATTTACCCAACACGGTAAACAACGGAAACGGCGTCGGCTCGGCACTCAGCGCGCCGTACTCCAGCAAGATCCCACCCTGGGCCATGCTCTGGGTGAGGGCTTCAAAGCCCGGCCCGCCGATGGGGTCGAACACCACGCGGGCGCCTTTGCCGTCGGTCAGTTGCATCACACGTTCCACCAGGTTTTCTTCATCACTGACGATGACGTGGTGGGCGCCGGCGTCGAGCAGGGCTTGTTGTTTGGCGCGGGTGCGGGTGACGGCGATGGCGGTGGCGCCGACGCTGCGGGCGATCTGGAAGGCGGCGAGGCCGACGCTGCTGGAGGCGGCGGTGACCAGCACGAAGTCGCCTGTGGTGAGTTTGGCTTGTTCGACCAGGGCGCCCCAGGCGGTGACGTATTGCATCCACGAGGCGGCGGCTTGGACGAAGCTGAGGTTTTGTGGGTGTTTGACGGTGAGGTGGGCGGGCACGTTGGCGACTTCGCCGTAGGTGCCCCAGCGGGCGATGTCCAGCGGTGGGATGACGCTGACGGCGTCGCCCACTTGGAGGCCGCTGACGTTGGCGCCCACGGCGGTGACTACGCCGGCGGCTTCGTAGCCGAGGCGGCTGGGGAATTCGGCTTCTTGCAAGTAAGCGTGGTTGCGGAACATGACTTCGGCGCGGTTGAGGCCGAAGGCTTTGACGTCGATTTGCACTTCATCGGCGGCGGGGGCGGGTACGTCGATGTCTTCGAGTTTCAAGACGCTGGCGTCGCCGTAGGCGTGGAGTCGGACAATGCGTGGCATGGGGGTAGACCTCGGTGTGGATCGATAAGACGTTCAATTTAGGCTTGGGAAGGCGTGGGATAAAGGCCTAGGATGGCGCAACACTAGAAACAATGGGTTTCCAATGGACCGCCTTACCTTGATGGCCACTTTCGTCAAAGCCGTGGAGCTGGGCTCGTTCAGTGCGGTGGCGGATGAGTTGAACCTGTCGCCGCAGTTGATCGGCAAGCAGGTGAAGATGCTGGAGCAGCACCTGGGTGTGTCGCTGCTCAACCGCACCACGCGCAAGCAGAGCCTGACCGATTTTGGGCGCACGTTTTATCAACGCGCCAAGCTGATTCTGGCGGACATGGACGCCGCCGAAGAAATGGCCGCCGTCACCCGTGGCGTGCCCAGTGGGCGCTTGCGCATCAATGCGCCGGTCACCTTTGGCGTCAGCACGTTGGCGCCACGTTTGCTGGAATATATGGTCAAGTACCCGCAGGTGTCGGTGGACCTGACCTTGTCCAACGAGCTGATCGACCTGGTGGAAGACGGCTACGACGTGGTGTTTCGCATCGGCGAGCTGGCCGACAGCGGCCTGACCGCCTTGCCCCTCAAGCCGTATCAGATGGTGTTGTGCGCGGCGCCGGCTTATCTGGCGCGGCGACCCACCCTCACCACACCTTGGGATTTGCAGGAACATGAATGCCTGGCGTTTGCCTATTCGGATGGGCGCTCGCACTTGCAGTTCGACGGGCCGGAGGGGCGGGTGGAGGTGCCGATTACAAGCCGTTTGACGATTAATCAGGGCGACCCGCTGCTCTCGGCGGCAGTGGCCGGGCTGGGCGTGGTGTTGTTGCCCCAGGAGTTGGTGAACGACGCGCTGCGCAAGGGCACGTTGGTGGCGTTGTTGCCGGGCTACAGTGTGCCGGTGTTGCCGATGAACTTGCTGTACACGGCGGGTCGGCAGGTGACGCCGAAGGTGCGCAGTTTTGTGGAGTTTGTAAAAGGGGTGTTGGGGCGGTGATCAAGGGGGCGGGCCAGCGTCAGAATGGCTCGCCCCCTGTTCCGTTACGGCAGCACTTTGGCGATTGCGTCGAACGCGACCATGTCGTCGATCACTTTGCCGCCCGTGGGCTGGGTCTGGGCCTGCCACACCACGATTACCACGTTCTTGGTGGGGTTGATGTAGACGTACTGGCCAAAGGTGCCGGCGGCGGTGAAGGCTTTGTCGGCCTTGGACGCGTCGGTCCAGCCGGGCCACCACATGGAGGCGAACTCGCCGTAGGCGCCATCTGAACCGGTGACCGCGCTGGCGAAGCTCAACCAACCTTCCGGCAACACTTGCTTGCCACCGGCCTTGCCGCCGCTGAGTATGAATTGGCCGAAGCGGCCGTAGTCTTCCAGGGTGGCGCTGATGCCACTGCCGCCGACTTCGTTGCCGTTGGCGCCGTCGAGCCACCATTTGGCATCGGTCTGCATGCCGTAGGGTGCCCAGATTTTTTCGCTGAGGTATTGGGTGAGGGGCTTGCCCACGGCGGCGCTGACCAGTTGGCCCAGCACTTGGGTTTCGCCGGTGCTGTAGTTGGTGCGGGTGCCCGGTGGCGCGGCGGTGGTGAGGGTGGCCATGAACTTGAGTAGGGAGCCGGTGACTTGTTCGCTGCGCAGTTGGATCAGGTGGCGTTCGTCGGAGGTGGGGTCGGTGTATTTTTCGTTCCATTTGACCCCGGAGCGCATGGCCAATATCTGCCGCACGGTGACCTGATCGTAGGCGCTGCCGGCCAGGGCGGGCAGGTAGTGGGTGACTTTGTCGTCCAGGCTTTTGATCGAGCCGTCCTGCAGGGCCGCGCCCACCAGGGTGGAGGTGACGGATTTGGCCACCGACATCGACATCCAGCGGGTCTCGGCGGTGTTGCCGTGGGCGTAGCGCTCATCCACGATCTTACCGTCCTTGAGCACCAGCAGGCCGGTGACGCGGTTGGTCGTCACGTAGTCGTCGAGGCTGTAGTGCTTGCCTTTGAACTCGAACGCCACGGGTGCCAGGGGTTTGGCGCTGCGCGGCAGGGGGAACGGATGCCCACCCGCCTTGATGGTGCGCACCGGGAACAGGCGGTCGGTGTTGCGGAAGGTGGTTATCGCCAGTTCCGGGCTGAGTTTGCCGTCGTAGATGGCTTGCACGTCGCCAATCGGCTCCTGTGCGTGGGGGTAAGGCTGGGTCGCGCTGGCGGCCAGCGACAGGGCGAGTGTGGCGGCGCCCATCAACACGGGCAGGGGGCGGCGCTTGAGGCGCGGGAGCACGGGCATAAGAACCTCTTTATTATTGTGGTCGGTCTTAAGGGGCGGCGACGCGTCAGCGAGGCTGGCGTGCCGGAACCAGCATGCGGTGGGGGATTTTTTTTGGCGCGCGGGATCGGGCCGGTTTATGCGTGGGATTGGGACAGCGGCCGCCCTTGGCGAGGGCGGCGCGGGTAACGGCTCACACCACGCCGGGCGCGGCGAGGTTGCAATATTGCCCTTTGAAATACAGCAGGGGTTGCGCCGCCGCCGTCTCTTGCAGGTTCAGCGCTTTCACTTCACCGATCACGATCAGGTGATCGCCGGCGGTGTGTTCGGCGTGAATCTCGCAATCGAGCCAGTGCAGGCTGCCGGCAATGATCGGATTGCCGAGCGGCGAGGCCTGCCAGTCAACGTCGTGCCATTTGTCGGTGCCACGCCGCGCGAACTGGTTGGAGATCTTGACCTGCTCGCCCGAGAGGATGTTGACGGCAAACCGACCAGCCTGGCGGATCTTGGGGTAGCTGGCGGAGCTGGCCATGACGCTGAATGACACCAACGGTGGGGTCATCGACACGCTGTAGAACGACTGGCAGGTGAAGCCAATCGGCTCGTCATCAATGTGCGATGTAATCACCGTGATGCCGGAGGCGTAGTGCCCGAGCGCTTCGCGAAAGCTCAAAGGCTCAATGGCCGCACAGGCACGTGACAGGATGGACATCAGTTCGACAGTTCTCGGCGGATGATTTCAGCGCCGGCACTCAACGCCTTCAGCTTGCCTCGCGCAACGTGGCGGGGCAGGGGCGCCATGCCGCAGTTGGTGCACGGGTAAAGCTTGTCGGCGTCCACGAACTGCAGGGCTTTGCGCAGGGTATTGGCGACTTCTTCGGGCGTTTCGATGGTGTGGTTGGCCACGTCAATGGCACCGACCATCACTTTTTTACCGCGAATCAGTTCGATGAGTTCCATGGGCACATGGGAGTTGTGGCATTCCAGCGAGACGATATCGATGCTCGATTGCTGCAACTTGGGAAATGCCTCTTCATATTGGCGCCACTCGGAGCCCAGGGTCTTTTTCCAATCGGTATTGGCCTTGATGCCGTAGCCGTAGCAGATGTGCACCGCTGTTTCACATTTAAGGCCTTCGATGGCTCTTTCCAGGGTGGCCACGCCCCAGTCGTTCACCTCGTCAAAGAAGACGTTAAAGGCTGGCTCGTCAAACTGGATGATATCCACGCCCGCCGCTTCCAATTCCCGGGCTTCTTCATTGAGGATCTTGGCGAATTCCCAGGCCAGTTTTTCGCGACTTTTGTAGTGGTTGTCATACAGCGTGTCGATCATCGTCATGGGGCCTGGCAGCGCCCACTTGATCGGTTGGTTGGTTTGCTGGCGCAGGAACTTGGCGTCCTCGACAAACACCGGTTTTTGACGCGTGACAGCCCCCACCACGGTCGGCACGCTCGCGTCATAACGGTCACGGATTCTGACGGTCTCACGCTTCTCGAAATCCACACCGCTAAGGTGTTCGATAAAGGTGGTGACGAAGTGTTGGCGCGTTTGTTCACCGTCACTGACGATATCAATGCCGGCGTTCTGTTGTTCTTGCAGCGACAAGCGCAACGCGTCTTGCTTGCCCTCGATCAAGGCTTCTTCTTGCAGTTTCCAGGGCGACCAGAGTGTCTCGGGTTGTGCCAGCCAGGACGGTTTAGGCAAGCTGCCGGCGGTTGAAGTAGGCAATAACTTTTTCATTAAAGGGTGACCTTGTCTTTTAAGGGAATCAGCGCGCGCAGTGGGCAGACCACTGCTCCAGTACCGACTGGTAGGGCTTGATGAAGTTTTCTTCAACGAACTTGCCCTGCTCGATGGCCAGTCGGCCGCGCTCTTCGCGGTCATACACAATCCGCGTCAGTGAGTAGTCCTGGTGTTGCAGGCTGGGTTGATAGGATTTACCGGCTGCCGAGTTCGCGTTGTAGATCTCTGGGCGGTAGATCTTCTGGAAGGTGTCCATGGTGCTGATGGTGCTGATCAGCTCAAGGGTGCTGTAGTCGCTGAGCAAATCCCCGGAAAAATAAAAAGCCAGGGGCGCAACGCTGTTGGCTGGCATGAAATAGCGCACCTTCAGCCCCATCTTGTTGAAGTATTCATCCGTCAGGGAATATTCATCTTGCTGGTATTCAACGCCCAGCACGGGGTGCAGGTTTTCGGTGCGGTGATAGGTCTTGGCGCTCGACACGCTCAGGCAGATCACGGGCGGTTTGTTGAAATGCTCTTTGTACGTGCTGGAGTTGACGAAGCTCTTGAATAACTTGCCGTGCAACTCGCCAAAGTCAGCGGGCGTGCTGAACTGGGCTTGGTCTTTGTTGTGCTCCAGCAAGCGCACGCTGAAGTCATAGTCGCGTACGTAAGAGGAAAAGTTATTGCCGACAATGCCAGCCAGGCGCTCGTTGGTTTTGCGATCGACAATATTGGTTTTCAATATTTCAATCAAAGGAATAGCATGGCCGCTGCTCTGGGCATCCATGTCCATTTCCACGGAAATGATTTCAAGCTCGACCGTGTAGCGATCGCCTTTGGGGTTGTCCCAATGGGCCAAGGCATTGAAGCGGTTGTCGATCATCCTTAACGTGTTGCGCAAGTTTTCTTGACGGCTCGCGCCTCTCGCCAGGTTGGCAAAGTTGGTGGTGATGCGCGTATTTTCGGCGGGATGGTAGTTCTCGTCGAAACGAATGCTCTTGACCGTAAATGCAAACTCTTTGTTCATTGTGATGCCACACCCTGATTGCCGCGATAGCCCCTGAACGTGTTCAGGGGCTTGTTCAGCGGTCTATAACTTGTCTTTAAGTAGGGTGCATCTTAGGCGGGGAGCAACATGAGAAAAACTGAATTGATTTCACTGCAACTTTAGCGCTCCTCATGATGGGGTGCCGCCGTTGCGCGGCCGCCGCCAAAACCAGCCCCTTTCTACGCAAACCGGTCTACCATGCCTCCCCGGCAGTGGTTCCACGCGCTACCGACCTCTCTCTTGCAAGGTATCGCCCATGTCCATTGACCAGATTTCCCTCCCTAAAGGCGTAGGCCCTCACGCCACCAAGCTTCTCGATGCCATCACCGGCGCTGCCACCCACGATGAACTCAACCGCGCCGGCGGCAAGGCCGAAGGGTTTGTACTCGGGCTGGAATCCACCAAGGCGATCAAGAGCCAGATCGCAGAGTCGCTGTATGTGGCCTACGACGACGCGGCGAGTCACCGGGCAACTGAACTGAAAGGCTAACGCCAGGCGGGTTTCTTTGGGTCCGGATTGAACGGCCTGAGCGACTGTTGCCAGGCCGGAGCCGGCAAGTTGCTGCGGCAGGCGCACCAATGCACCGGTGTCGGATTATTGATATCGCCCCAGCCTTTGGCTTCATAGGACGCCATGATCTCGCTCAACCGCCAGGCGTCACCGGCCCCGGCGATCAACTGCGTATGGGGCGCCGGCGTGGGGTTGATCGTCAGCGGCGGGTTGGTGGAGTCCAGCAGCCAGTAATCCTTCACCAGCCCGCCCCGGGACACCACGTTAGGGGCTTGTAGCCGATTCATCGAAGCGGGGTCGGCTTCGATCCGGCCTGCTACGTTGTCCCGGATGGGAATGCCGTCGGCCGTCCAGAAGTACAGCGTGAAGCCCTTTGGCAGCGCAAAAGGGGGAAACCCCTCCCCACAGGCCAACCCATGCCCCGACAATACAATCGCCATGCTGATTCCCCGCTCGTTTGAGGTGTGCCGAGCGCCCCTTCGCAGGAGGGGCGAGTTGAATTCAAAACGTGTGAGGTGGGCGGAATATTCCAGTCGCGGGCAAAAATAACCCAGAAATCTTGTCATGAGGGTGCGCTACAGTGGGTGCCTGACGCTGGCCCGATAGAAAGGAATGCCCATGACATTGACCGTCGAAACCCTGCTCAACCTGGCCATGGCCAACCCCATCAACGCCGAAATCACCACGCGCCTGACGGACCTCGGGGTGGACCAGTGCTTTCTCACGGCGGGCTGCCTGTTCCAGGCGGTGTGGAATCATCAGTCGAACCTGCCTGCGGCCCAGGGTGTAAAGGACTACGACGTTTTCTACTTCGATACCGACCTGTCCTACGAGGCCGAGGACGCGGTGATCCGTGCGGCTGAGCGGTTGTTCCAGGACCTGGGCGTCAACGTCGAGGTGAAGAACCAGGCGCGGGTTCATCTCTGGTACGGCGAGCGGTTTGGTCGGCCTTATCCGCAATTGCACATGGCCAAACAGGGGATTGATCGTTACTTGGTCGCGGGCACCTGCATCGGGTTGGAGATTGCCACGGGCGAGCTGTATGCGCCGTATGGGTTGGAGGACGTGGCGCAGGGCGTGCTGCGCATCAATCCACTGCATCCTGAACCTGAGTTGTTCAAGCAGAAAGCCCGCAGTTATCAGGCGCGCTGGCCTTGGCTGCAAATAGTGGCGCCCTGAATTGCACTGAACTTTTACCCGCGTCCTGCACGTCCAAGCTTGAAATGCCCAGCCAAGGACCGACTATGACCTTCTTCATCTTCCTGCTCGCCTGCGCCGCCGCTGCCAGTACCGGCATCCTTTTCAAACCCGGTGCCTGGTACGAGTCCCTGGTCAAACCCGGCTTCACGCCGCCCAATTGGCTGTTTCCGGTGGCGTGGACGATCATTTACCTGCTGCTGGCCTGGGCCGGTTACCGCCTCAGCCTGATTCCGGGCAGCCAAACGGTGTTGGCGCTGTGGGCGGCGCAGATTGCGTTGAACACCTTGTGGACGCCGGTCTTCTTCGGCGCCCATCGCATCCTCGCCGGCATGGTGATTCTGGCCGTGTTGTGGCTGACCGTCGCGACGATGGTGGTGTTGGCGGTGCAGTTGGACCTGATCACCGGCTTGATCCTGTTCCCGTACCTGGCGTGGCTGTGTGTGGCGGCGGCGCTGAATTTCTCGATCCTGCGTAATAACCGCTGATGGCCGTTATAGCCTGGCCCGCCAGTGAGCCCGAACTGGCCGAAATGCGGCGCTTCAACCAAAAGCTCGCCTGGTTGCCGCGCTTCAAGATCCGCAATCGCGTCACGCCGCGTTTGATCCAGGCGCTGTTGCGGGTCAGTCAAACGATCAAGAAAGCCCCTCTGGCTGACACCCACTACGTCGACACAGTCCCCGTGCGCATCCTGCGCCCCAGCGGCCAGCCCAAGGGCGTGGTGCTGGATATCCACGGTGGCGGCTGGGTGATCGGCAATGCGCAGATGGATGACGACCTCAACCTGGGCCTGGTCAACGCCTGCGACGTGGCGGTGGTGTCGGTGGATTATCGGCTGGCAGTCGACACGCCGGTCGAAGGGCTGATGGACGACTGCCTGGCGGCGGCGCGGTGGCTGCTCACCACGGAGGAATTTGCCGGCCTGCCGGTGATTGTCGTCGGCGAGTCGGCCGGCGGGCACCTGGCTGCGGCGACCTTGCTGGCGTTGAAGCAATGGCCAGCGCTGCTCCAGCGGGTGAGCGGGGCGGTGTTGTATTACGGCGTCTACGACTTGGCCGGCACACCCAGCGTGCGCGCGGCGGGGCCCGACACCCTGTTGCTGGACGGGCCGGGCATGGTCGAGGCGCTGCGCCTGCTCACGCCGGGGCTGAGTGATGACGCGCGACGCCAGCCGCCCTTGTCCCCCTTGTATGGCGACTTCGACGGCCTGCCTCCGGCGTTGATGTTCGTGGGTGAGCTTGATCCGCTGAAGGATGACACGCTGTTGATCGCTGAACGATGGCCGGGGGCTGAAGCGCATCTGCTGTCGGAGGCGGCGCATGGGTTTATTCATTTTCCGGTGGCGATGGGGGCGGGCGTGCTTGCCTACAGCCGTCGTTGGATCAGTCAACGCGTCGGTGGGGGAGTACTCAAACTTCCTTCGTCCGGGTAACCTTTCGCTCCCCCCATTCAAGCCAAGGAAAGCACGTGAAGGTTCTTCAAGGATTCATCGGTCTCTCGACGCTCTTCCTGCTGGCCGGTTGCGAGCAAGCCATCGAGAAAACCCTGCGTTTCGACGTGCCCTACGGCTACTTCGAGACCGCCTGGCGCCAGGACGTCACCGGCAAAGGCCAGTTGACTTGCAAGGTGACCACCGACACCCAAGACCTTGGCGAGAAGTGGGTGCCGTCGGTCATCCTTGCGGCCGCCGAGGATGCGGCCGAAGACGATACGTTGTTTCTCTCCAGTTATTCGCCGGCCGGTACGGACCAGCGCATTTTCAACCTGCGCACGTTCAACAAGGCCAAGCCGGTTATTGATACGGCGATTCATCAAACCCTCGACCAGAACGGCGTGTACAGCCTGCGCCTGACCTGGCAGGAGGATGGCGCTATCGGCTACCAGATCGAAAATGGGGGTACGTGGGAACAGAAGCAGCTCGTCCAGAAGCCGGGTTTCCGCGTGCGTCATGTGAGCGTGCATGCGTCGGGGATGAAGGGCAGCGCGGTGTGTGAGTTGCGCCAGTGATCATCCAGGCCGTCACCCGCGACGACATCCCCGAGGTGCTGGCCTTCACATTACAGGCCCGCGCCGAGCTGTTTCCCAAGCTCAGCGCATCGGGCCTGCCTGACGACCTGGCGCATTTTGAATCCACCTACCTGCAGGGCGATGGTCAATTCCTGATCGCCCGACACGCTGGCGAGATCGTTGCCGCGATTGGCTATCTGCCCTACGACCAGCGATTTCCTCAGTTGGATTTTCATGCGATCAAGACGGTAGAGGTGGTACGCCTGTTCGTGCTTCCGGCGTTTCGGCGTGGCGGATTGGCCGGTCAGCTGTATCGAGCGTTGACGGTGTTGGCCAGGCAGAACGGGGTCGAGGCACTCTACCTGCACACCCATCCCTTCCTGCCGGGCGCCATTGATTTCTGGGTGCGCCAAGGCTTCAGCGTCATCGACATCGAAGCCGACCCTATCTGGCAGACCACCCACATGGAAAACCGCTTCGCGCCGACGTCTTGAGGTTCTAGCAGGGAAAAATCCTACGAATTAGAAGGATGAAGCCTAACTATCCCGCTGCTCCTTCCCTTGATCATCCATGCCCTTCGGCGTTCTTCAGCCGCAACGGATGGCAATCACAAGGGAAAGGAGACGGTATGTATCGCGCGTTAGTGGTGGATGACCACCCGTTTATCCGGGCGTCGGTCAAAGCGTTGCTGGTCGGGCTGGGCTTTGGCGTCGTGTGGGAAGCCGGCAACGGTGCACAGGGGCTGCAGTGGGCGAGTGAGCGGGCGCCCGACCTCGTGATCCTGGAAATCATACTGCCCGACCTGGATGGGCTGGACGTGATTGCCCAACTGGCCCACTTGGCCCCGCCGTGCAAGGTGTTGGTGCTGACCGCGCAATCGGCGCAGTGCTACGTCACCCGTTGCCGCAAGGCCGGTGCGGCGGGTTTTTTGTCCAAGTGCAATGCGTTGGATGAGCTGGTCAAAGGCGTCAAGACGCTGATGGATGGCTATACCTTTTTCCCCGACCTGGCCACCCATGCCGTGCGGCCCAGGGATGTGCAAAGCACGGACGACGAGCTGATCGCGCGGTTGTCCGAGCGCGAGCTGAGCATCTTGCGGCAGTTGTCCCTGGGCCTGAGCAACAAGCAGATCGGTGAGGCGCTGCGGATCAGCAACAAGACCGTCAGCACCTACAAGACCCGCCTGATCGAAAAACTCAACGTCAAGTCGGTGGTGTACCTGGCGGAATTCGCCCGGCGTAACGATTTGGTGTGAGGTTGCACGTGGGAAATTTCCTACAGATTGGTGGGAAGGAAGCTACGGGTTAGGTGATGTCCAGTGCTGATAATCGTGGCTCATCCGGCTTGTGGGCCGGGCCTCGATCAACAGGCGACACCCCTGGCAGGCCGTCGCTTTCATCAGGGCTTCACACATGAACATCAAGTCAACCCTCGCACAGTATTTCGCGGTATCGGCCCTGGCGCTGGCGGCGGCGCCCGCCATGGCGGCCTGTACCTGGGACTCGAACAACGGCACCCCCAAGCAGCTTACGTTGGCCGCCGGCACGGTGTTTGCGCCGCGTGACGTGCCCATCGGCACCACCCTCAACAACAACGCACCGATCCGCACGGTGCCGTTCAATGACCGCCTGGTGTGTGGCCTGGTCGCGCGCTACAGCACCACGCTGATCGGCCCGCTGGCCACGAATATCCCGGTGGACGTGGTACGGGTGCCGGCCAGTTCGCTGTTGCAGACCAATGTGCCGGGCGTCGGCCTGGCCATCTACATGACCGGGTTCGCCACCCAATGGCAGGGGCAGGCGGATAACCCGAGCCGCTTCATTCCGTTTGAACTCAACCTGAATATTTCCTACGCCCTCAGTGGCATGAGTGGCGCCTTGATGCGCTATACGCTGGTCAAGACCGGTGACATTCCGCCCGGCACCCACACCATCAACCAACTGGTGGCCAAGGGCGATTCGGACCGTGGACATATCTTCGACCTGACGTTCACCGCCACCGTGACCGTGGCCGGCTGCTCCATGCCAACGGCGCCGGGTGACCAGATCACGGTGCCCATGGGCACCTGGGAAAAACGCGTGTTCAACGGTAAAAACTCCACCACGCCGGCCCAGCCGTTCGCGATCACGCTCAATTCCTGCATCGCGGGCAGTAACTACCCCAACAACGGCAGCGGCTATTTCAATGGCAACTACGCCAACATCCAGATCGATGGCAACAAGACCTCGAACATCCTCGACGCGGCCAACGGCATCTTGAGTTTGTCGAGCGATTCCACGGCCCAGGGTGTGGCCATCCAGGTGCTGCGCAACGACAACACGCCGATGAACCTGGGCCAACCGGTGCGGCTCACGCAGATCGTCAATGGCACCACCACAGTGCCGCTCAAGGCGCGGTATATCCAGACCGCCGACGGGCCAACGCCTTCGCCGGGTTCGGCAAATGGCTACGCGAGTTTTTCCGTGACCTATCGCTGAGTTTTTCCAGCGCAATACCCACCACGCCACCGGTTCATCGAGCCTGTGGCGTGTTTTTTTTGGGGTGATTCTCCGGAACTTTTTTGTGGGAATTTTCCTACAAGAGAGGCGACGTTTCCTACATAGCCGTACTGCCCATCTTTCGATAATGAACCCAGACGAAACGCGCAGGCCCTTACTCGGGTCGCCACGTCGCCGAGTCTGAAGGCCTTCATTCGGCCGCCAGACACTCCTTCATAACTGTGGATGTGATCATGAAAAAGTTTGCTCTCAAAGGTTTGACCCTCGCCCTGGTTCTGGCAGGTGCTTCGCAGGCTGCGCTGGCGGCCGACGGCGAAATCAACTTCATCGGCAGCGTCACCGACAACACCTGCCCGGTGGTGGTCGAGGACCTCAACGGTTCAGCCGGTGCCGGTGATGTGGGCCTGGGCAGCGTGCCCGTGACGTCCCTGGCGTCGGCCGGCCAAGTGGCAGGCGGCGGCGCGTTCACCCTGACCATCGATACCACCGCCCCTGGCTGCAGCGTGACCGGCAAGAAAGCCGTGGTGAAGTTCCTGTCCCTGAGCGGCAACGCCGGTGCCAGCGGCCAATGGATCGGCCTGTCGCCGGAAGCCGGTGTGGCCACCAACGTCGCCGTGCAGATCAAAGATGCCACCGGCAAGGACGTGCAAGTGGGCCTGGAGTCCTCGCCGTACCTGGACCTCACCCAGCCGCTGCGCTTTACCGCCAACTACATCGCTACCGGCGCGGCCACGGCGGGCCCGGCCAACGCCAAGGCGGCGTTCACCGTCGACTACCAGTAAGCCCTGTGCAACGCCCCGGCCCATTCGGGTTGGGGCGCCAAGAGGAGGATCGAGATGAAACGTTTTGCGACCCCTTTCAAAACCACGCCTTTCAATACCACCCCTTTCAAAAGCACGGCGCTACTTGCCCTGATGCTGCTCAGCGGCATCAGCCAGGCCGGTGTGATGCTCGGTGGCACGCGCATCGTGTTCGATGGCAACAAGCGCGACGCCTCTATCACCGTTGGCAACACCACCGCTCAACCTTACGCGGTGCAGACCTGGGTCAACACCGAGGCGGATGACAACACCACGCCGACCCCCTTCGTGGCCACGCCGCCGCTGTTTCGCCTGGACCCGCATAAAGAGCAGATGGTGCGCATCCAGAAAGTGCCCGGCGCACTGCCCGAGGACCGCGAGTCGGTGTTCTATTTCAACGCCCAGGAAATTCCGGTGGCCGCCAAGGCCGACGAGAACACCCTGAAGATCGCCATGCGCACCCGCATCAAACTGTTCTACCGCCCGGCCGGCCTCAAGGGCAATACGCTGGATGCACTGCCGCAACTGCGCTGGAGCCTGGTGCAGGAACAGGGCAAGACCCTGCTGGAGGTGAACAACCCGTCGGCCTTCCACGTGTCGTTTATCGGCGTGAAGGCCATCGGCGGCGGGCAGACCGTCGAGGTGGACGAGCCGAAAATGGTCGCCCCCATGAGCCGCCAGCGCTACGCACTGCCGGGGTTCACCGCCCGCACCGGCGAGGTGATTTTCTCCGCCATCAATGATTTCGGCGGCTACAGCGAGCCGAGCAAAGTCGCCATCACCAGCGCCCCCTGACGCTGTCGTCCATTCCCTTGCGAACCTGACCACACGTTGCCGCCGCAGCGTGATGGCCTCGTATTGAGTGCTGCCATGCGAACCTATGCCTTGAACCTTGACTGCCTGACCGTGCCCTTCACGCCTTTGCGTTTGTCCGCCGCCGTGCTGGCCGCGTTGATGGGCGGCGTGGCGTTTGCCGAAGAGCCGGCGAAGTTTGATGCCAGTTTCATGCAGTCCTTTGGCGGCACCAGCGCCGGGCCGAACCTGGACCTGGACGCCATCGCCAACAGCGGCAGCATCGGCCCGGGCACCTACCCGGTGGTGATTCGCCTGAACCAGAGTTTTTTCGACCGCCGCGACATGACCTTCGCCAAGGACCAAGCCAGCGGTGAAGTGCGGGTTTGTCTGTCCGAGGCGTTTCTCAAGGAACTGGGCGTGAAGCTGGAGGCGTTCCAGGCGCCGGGTGAAGCGTTGCCGGCATGCATTGACCTGGCGGCCATGGTCGAGGGCGCGTCGGTGAGTTTCGATGCCAACCACCTGGCCCTCGACATCAGCGTGCCGCATATTGCCCTGCGCCGGGATGCGGCCGGTTATGTCGCCCCCCAGGACTGGGACCGTGGCATCAACGCGGCGATGCTCAACTGTCAGTTTTCCGCAGCGCAGACCCAGTCTGACAGGCGCGGCAGCGGCAGCCAGTACAACCTGTATTCCAATGGCGGCTTCAACCTCGGCGACTGGCGTTTTCGCAGCAGTTCTTCGTTCCGCCAGGACGAGCAAGGTCAGCAGGATTGGCAGCGCAGCAACACCTATGCGCAACGTGACCTGACCGCACTCAAAGGCACCCTGACCCTGGGCGAGAGTTTCACGCCGGGGGATGTGTTCGACAGCATCCCGTTCCGAGGCGTGCAGGTGGCGTCGGACATGGGCATGTTGCCGGACTCGATGCAGGGTTACGCGCCGATCATCCGTGGCATTGCCGAAAGCCAGGCCAAGGTTGAAGTGCGCCAGAACGGCTTTTCCCTCTATACCACCTACGTGGCCCCCGGCGCGTTCGAGATCGATGACCTCAACGCCGCCTCGGGCAGCGGCGACCTGGAAATCATCATCACCGAGGCCGATGGCCGCGAGCGCCGCTTCACCCAGCCTTACGCCACCTTGGGCAATATGCTGCGGGAAAAAACCTGGCGCTACAGCATGACCCTGGGTGAATACAACGCCGTGGACGGTGGCCAGCGCCCCGCATTTGCCCAGGCTTCGTTGGCCTACGGCCTGCCTTTTGACCTGACGCTGTACGGCGGCCTGCTGGGCGCGGATTTCTACCGCGCCGGGGTGGTGGGCGTCGGCAAGAGCCTGGGCAGCCTGGGGGCGGTGTCGGTGGACGTCACCCAGGCCCAGGCGGATGTGCCCCAGGCGCAGGGCGGCCAGCAAAAAGGCCAGAGCGTGAGTGTGCGCTATGGCAAGGCCTTCGAGACCGGCACTTCGGTGCGTTTTGCCGGGTATCGCTATTCCACCGAGGGCTACCGCGACTTCGAAGAGGCCGTGCGCCTGCAGGACCCCAACGACTATTTCGGCCTGTCCAAGCGCAGCAAGATCGAGGCCAGTGTCAACCAGGCCCTGGGCAGCCGTGGCTCGTTCTACCTCAACATGAGCCAGCAGCATTATTGGGGGTCTTCGCGACAAGACCAACAGATGCAACTGGGCTTCAACACCCAGCACAAAGGCGTGACCTACGGCGTGTATGCCAGCAAGACCCTCACCGACAACTACGGCGAGAACAACCAGGTGGTGTTCACCGTGTCGATGCCCATCGGCCAGACGCGCAGCACCGCCACCTATTCGGTCACCCGCAACAATGACGGCAGCCTGGACCAGCGTGCCGGCCTCAGCGGCAACGACGGCAACCTGACGTACAACGTCAACGCCAACCGCTCGGACCTGGCCGGCAACAATGGTTCGGCACTGGTCGGTTACCGTGCGCCGTATGCCCAGCTGGGCGCAGGTGTCAGCGTGGGCAGCGGCTACCGGCAGGCCTCGGTGAGTGCATCGGGTTCGGTACTGGCCCATGGCGATGGCGTGGAGTTCGGCCAGACCCTCAGCGAAACCGTGGCCCTGGTGGAAATCAAGGACACCCCCAATGTCGGCGTGCTCAATGCTCCCGGCACCCTGACCAACAAGAAGGGCTATGCGCTGGTGCCCTACGTGACGCCGTATCGCAAGAACCGCGTGGCCCTGGACACTGGCGAACTGGACACCAGCGTCGACATCGACGACGGCGTGACCAACGTGGTGCCGCGCCGTGGCGCAGTGGTCAAGGCGACGTTCGCCGCGCGCCGTTCGGAAAAAGTCGTGCTCAGTGTGCGCTTGCAGGACGGTTCGCTGCCGCCGTTCGGCACCACGGTGCTCGACGACAAGGGCGTGAGCGCTGGCGTGGTCGGGCAAGCTGGGCAGGTGCTGATCGCTGTCAACGAGGGCAAGGTCTATAGCATGAAGTGGGGCGAAACCGCCGCGCAACGTTGCACCGTCGAGCTGGATATCAGCAAGACTGCGCCGGTGGATGGCTACCGTGTGATGGAGGCGATCTGCAAGGCACCTTGAAGAGGAAGAGGCTTTATCTGAAGGAATATTCGCCGGGAAAATTCCTACAGTTTGCGGAGAAGGAACTTACATTTCCAACTAAGGCCGGCGCTCATGATTCCTCCCGCCATAGAGATGTTTGAACTTCTTCAATAACCAGGTTGTTAGCGACGCTTTAACTGAAAGAACAGCCAAAACACTTGACGTGTTTTAACGGATGCGCGCTGTTCTTCGGGATGGGGATTTAGATAAGTGTCGGTAGTGTCTGTTTGGGAAGTCGGGTTTCTGGGCCTAATCATAATTAACCCTAGAGTTGAACTCATGAAAAAGATTGTCGCTGTTACCGCCGCTGCTGTTGCCATGGGCCTTGCTTCCTTCGCCAACGCGGCCACGCCGGCGAGCGGTAACCCAGGCACCGTGCGTTTTATCGGTGAGATCGTTTCGGGCGCCTGCGGCATCGACGCCAATTCCCTGGACCAGACCGTGTCCCTGGGCCAAGTGCCGTCGAACCAGTTCCGCGCCGTCGGTGATCGCTCCACGCCGACCAAGTTCGACATCATCCTGACCGACTGCGACACCTCCACCCAGCAGAACGCGCGCTTCACCTTCAGCGGCGTGCAAGACCCAGCGGTGCCGGGCCTGTTCGCCACCACCGGCCTGGCCCAGAACGTCGGTATCCGCCTGCAGGCCAGCGCTGGCGAGATGCTCGACAACGGTAAGGAACAAGTTGCACCGGTGGTATTGCAGAACGGCAACAATACCGTGACCTTCGCCGCCATGTACGAGGCCACCGCCGCCACCGTGACCACCGGTGAAGCGGACAGCGTTGCCAACTTCACCGTGGCTTACAACTGATAGTGCTTTATCGGTTGTGATGAAAAAGGGGCGCGAGCCCCTTTTTTCTTGCCTGTTGCCTGGTTGATAAAAGGGTTGTTTCCGTGGGCTGTCGCAAACTTTTCGTGTCTTGCGTATTACTTTCCTGCGCGCGTTATTCCTTCGCGGTGGAATTTAATTCGGAGTTCTTGAATATCGACTCTGACGATCACGTCAGTCTCGGGCAGTTCACCCAAGCGCACTACACGGTGCCCGGCAGTTATGTGGTGGATATCGTGGTCAACCAACGTTATTTCGGAACACGCTCTATTGAATTCAACAATGGCGGTTCGGCGCAGGACAGTTATGCCTGCTTGCCCGAAGCGCTGGTGGCGACCTTCGGTCTAAAGCCCGACCTGTTCGAAAGCCTGCCGCGCCTTGCCGATGGCCAGTGCGTGGACCTCACCGCGATCACCAACGCCTCGATCAACTACGCGCAGAACCTGGGCCGACTGGTGATCAGCCTGCCCCAGGCGTCGTTCGAATATGACGACCCCAACTACATTCCGCCCGCCGCCTGGAGCGACGGGCTGGACGGTGCGCTGCTGGATTACCGGGTGATCGCCAACCAGCGCCAGTCCACCACCAGCGGCAATTCCACGGTATTGCAGAGCTACGGCACCGCCGGTTTGAACATCGATGCCTGGCGCCTGCGGGCCGACTACCAGGCCCAGCAAGACAGCGGCAGCCAGGGCGGGCGCGGCAATGAGCAGGCGTTCCAGCTCAACCGGCTGTACGCCTACCGGGCGCTGCCGTCGATTCGCTCGAAACTCTCGGTGGGCGAGGATTACCTCAACTCCGACGTGTTCGACACCTTTGCCCTGCGCGGGGTGAGCCTGAGCAGCGATGACCGCATGCTGCCGCCCAATCTGCGCGGCTATGCGCCGTTGATCAGCGGCCTGGCGCGCACCAATGCCAGGGTGACCGTGGCCCAGCAGGGCCGTGTGTTGTATTCCACCACGGTGACGCCAGGCGCGTTCAGCATCCAGGACCTCAACAGCAGTGTGCAGGGCACGCTGGATGTGACCGTGCATGAAGAAGACGGCACCGAGCAGACCTTTACCGTGACCACGGCAGCGGTGCCGTTCCTGTCCCGTGAAGGCGAGTTGCGCTACAAAGTGTCGGCGGGCCAACCGCGCTTGACCGGCAAGGGCGGCACCGAACCGGGTTTCGTGGCGTCCGAACTGGCTTATGGCCTGTCCCAGGACTGGACACTCTACGGCGGCGTACTGGCGGCCAGCGATTACCTCTCCCATGCCGTGGGCCTGGGCAAGGACCTCGGCGTGTTTGGCGCGATTTCCGCCGACGTCACCACCTCCAGGGCCACGTTGCGCAACAGCGCCGAGACCGTGGTGGGCAACTCCTACCGCATCAACTATTCCAAGCACTTCGACGTGATTGGCACCGATTTACGCTTCCTCGGCTACCGGTTTTCCGACCGCACCTTCACCAACTTCTCACAGTTTGTCGGCGACCCGGAGGCCTATTCCCTGAATGCCGGCAAGCAGCGTTATTCAGTGATGCTGGCCAAGCGTTTTGCGTGGCTGTCCACCAGCCTGTCGTTTGACCATTCCACCTACTGGGACGCCGCGCCCTCGGACCGTTTCGGCCTGTCGCTGGCGCGCAGTTTTGCCGTGGGCAATGTGAAGAACATCAACGTCAACCTGTCGGCGTTCCAGACCCGCAACGCGCAGAGCCGTGACACGCAGCTGTACCTGGGCGTGAGCGTGCCGCTGGGGGGCAATTCGATGATGTCCGCGACGGTGCAGCGCGCCAGCCCCGGCGCGACGTCGACCAGTGTCGGCTACAGCCACGACGATGGCGAAGGCATGAACTACCAGGTGTACGGCGGCATGGGCGACAACCAATACGTGAATGCCTACGTCGGCAAGCGTGCGTCCACCTACCGCGCCAATGCCTCGGCCACCACCGATGGCAGCACGTACCGCTCGCTGACCGGCGAGTTCGACAGCTCGTTGGTGGTGACCCGCTACGGCATGACGGCCCATGGCAATGGCTCCAATGGCGATACGCGGTTGCTGGTGTCCACCGACGGCGTGCCGGACGTGGCCTTCACCGGCCAGGCGCGCTCCAACCGCGACGGCTACACAGTGATGGATGGGCTGCCGGCGTTCCAGGCCTATGAGGCGCGGGTGAACATCGAAAAGCTGCCGCTCAAGACCGAAGTGTCCAACCCGATCCAGCGCCTGGCGTTGACCGAGGGCGCCATCGGCTACGTCAACTTCGCTGCCGCCCAGGGCTACAACGCCTATGTCGAACTGACCCAGGCCAACGGCCAGGGGGTGCCGTTCGGGGCCTCGGTGCAGGACAAACACACCCACAAGGAAGTCGGCATCGTCGGGGAGGCGGGCATCACGTATTTGCTCGGCGCCAAGGCCGGGGCCGAGCTGGTGGCGCGCTGGGACGACAGCCATGTCTGCGCATTGGCGGTGCTGCCGCCGGAAGACGTCGTGACCAACATCCCGACACCCGTGCGGTGTTTGTGACCCCCCTCATCCGTTTACTTGGAGTGTTCCCTGATGTCTCGATTGATGTTCAACCGTATCGCGCGCCTGGCCGTGCTGTGTGTGCCTTTATTGGCCAACGCGGCCGTGGTGCCGGACCGCACCCGCGTGATTTTCGAAGAGAGCGCCACTTCGGTGAGTGTCACGGTCAGCAACAAGAACCTGCAACTGCCGTTTGTGGTGCAGTCCTGGATCGAGGACGAGCAGGGCAAGAAAATCACCACGCCGTTCATGGTGCTGCCGCCGCTGCAACGCATCGAACCGAATGAGAGCAGCGTGCTGCGCATTGTGAAGTTGCCCCAGACCACGTTGCCCACGGACCGTGAATCGGTGTTCTACCTCAACATCCGCGAGATCCCGCCCAAGAGCGAGGCGGTCAATGCGATGCAGATTGCCTTGCAGTCGAAGATCAAATTGTTCTACCGCCCGGCCTCGGTGAAGCGCGAGCGCGGCGCCGACATGGCCGAGGGGCTGAGCCTGGTGATCGACCCGGCGGCCAAGCAATTGCAAGTGAGCAACCCGACGCCGTTCCATATCACCGTGGTCGGCCTGCTGGTGGGCCCGCAGAAAACCAAGATGCCGGTGGAGACGGTGATGATCGCGCCCCATGCCAGCGCACGTTTGCCGTTGGCCAGCCTGGGATTCAGCGAGTTGCGGGTGTCGAACATGAATGATTTCGGCGGGCAGACCGACACGCTGTTCACCTGCACCGCCACCGCGTGCCAGGCCGTGAAGCCATGAGCGGTTGGGGCCCGAGGCTGTGCCTGGCAGCGTTGTTGCTGGTGTTTTCCCAGGCGTCATGGGCGCTGTTGTGCAAGTCGGAGAATGACGGCAATTACCTGAGCGAATACATCGGCCCGGTGTCGGTGCCAGACACCGTGCCAGACGGCACGATCATCTGGCGCTCGAAGACCCATGTGGTGCCGGCCAAATGCTTCAAGTTGCACGATCAGCATTTTGCCGAAGACGACCCGATTTACTTCTATGGCAACCCTGCCGGCCTCAACGCCACGGCCTGGGGCATCGAGTTTGGTTTGGTCTACCGCCAGGTCACCGCCTGGGATGGCGACTGGAGTTCCAACCCGACCCAAGGCGTTAACACCGGGTTTGTTTCCCGTGGCTGCCCTGGCGCGACCAACAATGCCGAGATGCTGCCGTGTTCCCTGGCCAACCCGAGCATTGCCTTCCAGGTGGTGATCCGCAAACGCGGGTTGCTACCGCTGCAACGGCCGTCCCAGGACACCTATGACGTGTTCCAGTTTGACGGCCTGTATGGCCTCAACGGCGGGCCGAGTAATCCGAATGGCAACTTCCGTTTCCAGCTCAACGGTTTGCAGAACATCGTCGGCACCGCGTGCACGGTTGACGTCACCGTGACCCCGGAACCGGGCATTGTGGATTTCGGCGTGATCCAGAAAACCACCACCGGTTTCTCGCCGCCCAACCCCACCCAGCCGTTCAGCCTGGCCCTGGAGAAAAAGTGCAGCACCGCCCTGAATATCGGCGCCACGCTGGTGACGGCCAATCAGCAGGGGCTTTACAACGTGTTGCCGAAGGCGGACAGCCAGTTCGGCATCCAGGTGCGCGACGCGCATAACAATCTGGTGCCGATCAACGAGCCGTTCCCCCTGGCGGTGTTCGCGGCCAGTGTCAGCCATATCGACGTGCCCTTCAGCGCCTCCGTCGTGGCGTTGGGCGACCCGCAGGTGGGGCCGTTCGAAGCGGTGGTGGTGGTGCAGGTGATTTATTACTGAGGGTTTTGTGTCAGAATTTTCCTACATGATGATCGGATGGAAGCTACGACCTGTGTCCATCTCGCTCGCCACTATGTCGGCTCTCGATTCGATTGAGTGATGGGGTAGACGATGACCTTTCCACCCGGACAGGTGCAGGAAAAACAGGCGGGGGAGCGTGGCCTTCTACCCACCGAAGACGAGGTGCGCCGGGGCCTGGCCCTGGGGGAGTTTCGTGCCTGGTTCCAACCGCAACTGCACTTGCACAGCCAGGCGGTCACCGGGGTGGAAGCCTTGGTGCGCTGGGAACATCCCGCCCACGGGGTATTGCTGCCGGCCGATTTTCTGGGGGCGGTGCTGGCCTATGATTTGATCGACCAGATGTTCACGCAATTGCTGGAGCAGGGCCTGGGGTTGCTGGGGATTCTGCGTCACCAGGGCGTGAGCCTGACGCTGGCGTTCAACCTGCATGCCTCGCAACTGGCCAGCCCTGCGTTGGTCGAGCACATCCGGCAGGCCCTGGAACGTCATCGCTTCAAGGGTTCGACACTCACCTTCGAACTGGCGGAAAACGGCGTACTGGTGTGTGCGCCACAGACCCGCGAGAACCTGCTGCGCCTCAAACTGCTGGGTTGCGGTTTGTCACTGGACGATTTCGGCCTGGGGTTTTCCTCGCTCAAGTCGCTGTGCCAACTGCCGTTCAACCAGATCAAGCTGCATGGCAAGTTCGTGCAGCGCCTGGACCGTTTGCGCAATCGCTCGATGGTGCTGGGGACTCGCGCGCTGGTGCGTTCGTTGGACATGACGCTGGTCATCGAAGGTGTCAGCAGCCCACGGGTGTGCGCGGGTTTGCTGGAACTGGGCTGCGACGTTGGCCAGGGTTACCACCTGGCGCGGCCCATGACGGGACGCGACTTGTTGCACTGGCTGGAGCAGGCGGTGGTCGCGCCGTGAAAACTTCCCACCACGGCGCGGTAATTCTTAGGATATTTCCTACAATTGAGCGATGCTCATGGGTTTTCGGCGGGTGCTTTTGCTGGATGAGGCTTCAGGGCTTCCATGGCGTTGGCACGCTCTTACGTCGGTTGTATGACAGAGGTCTGTATGCATAAAGCGATAGTCGTGGACGATCACCCGTTCATTCGCTCTTCCGTCAAGATGTTGCTCAACCAGGAACACTTTGAAGTGGTGGCCGAGGCGGACAACGGTGCCGACGCGGTGCAACTGGTGCGCGAGCATGTGCCGGACCTGGTGGTGCTGGACATCACCATGCCCAAGTTGGACGGGCTTGAAGTGATTTCGCGGATCAGTGGCCTGGGCGTGCCCACCAAAGTGCTGGTGCTGACGTCCCAGTCGGCGCTGTTCTATTCGATGCGCTGCATGAAGGCCGGTGCGGCCGGGTTCATCTCCAAGACCAATGGCCTGGACGAACTGGTCAAGGCGATCAAGGCGGTGATGGGCGGCTATACCTTCTTTCCCAACCTGGCCACCAGTTCGGTGCGGCGCAGTGATGCCGATGCGACGGACCTGGAGTTGATCCAGAGCTTGTCCGATCGCGAACTGACGATTTTGCAGCAACTGGCCCAGGGCCTGAGCAACAAGGAAATCGGTGACTCGATGCTGCTCAGCAACAAGACCGTGAGTACTTACAAGACGCGACTGATCGAAAAACTCAAGGTGAAGTCCGTGGTGTACCTGGCCGATTTCGCCAAGCGCAACAGCCTGATCTAGATGAAGCGACTTCTCGGAACCTGCCTGGCCAGCCTGCTGTTGTTGGCCATGCTGACGGCTGCGCCGGTGGCGATGGCCGCCGCTGAATCCCTGCATCTGCTCGGGCGTTCGACGGTGGAAGATTACTCGGTCGGCCTCGACGAGCCCGACTGGAACTGGCTGCGCCACAAACGCACGCTGGTACTGGGTGCGTCGGCCCCGGACTACTCGCCGTTCGGCATGACCGGCAATGGCGACGATTACCAGGGCATCACCGCAGACTACGCGCAACTGATCGCGCAGTTGCTGCACATGCAGGTCGATGTGCGCCGCTACAGTTCGCGCGCCGAGGTGATTGCCGCGCTGAAAAGCGGCGAGATCGACATGCTCGGCACGGCCAACGGATTTGAAGCCGCTGACCCCGAGTTGGCCCTGTCCCAGGAGTATGCCAATGACCAGCCAGTACTGGTCACGCGGATCGGCGACAGCCAGAATCTGCCGCCGGACCTGGCGGGCAAGCACGTGGCGATGCTCTATCACTACCTGCCGCCGGATACGGTCAAGGCGTTTTACCCCGAGGCGACCGTGCAACTGTTTCCGTCGACCTTGAGTGCGATCGGCGCAGTTGCGTTCGGCCAGGCCGATGTCTACCTGGGCGACTCCATCAGTTCCAACTACCTGATCAACAAGAACTACCTGAACAACGTCCAGCTCAGCGACTTCTCGCAGATGGAAGTGCAGCCGTTCGCCTTTGCCGTCAGCCGCAGCAACGAGCGCTTGCTGCGCATCCTCAACACGGCGCTCACGACGATCCCAGCGGCGGAGCGTATGACCATCCTGCGTCGCTGGAGTGCCGGGGGCGCGAGCATGCCGGGTCGGCAGACGTTGCACTTCAGCAACAGTGAGCAGCGCTGGATGGAGCAGCATCCACGGGTGACGGTGGCGATCAATGAAAACTTCCTGCCGCTGACGTTTGTCGATGAAGACGGCAACTTCCGTGGCATCAGCGCCGATGTGCTGGCCAAGGTCAGCCTGCGCACCGGCCTGCAATTCGATTTGCAGCGGGCCGAGTCGGTGCAGGACCTGATCGACCAGGTCACCAGCGGCAAGGCCGATATGCTGGCCGCGTTTACCCCCAGTGCCGAGCGTGAAAATGCCTTGCGCTTCACGCGGCCGTACCTGACCAACCCGTTTGTGCTGGTCACGCCCACCGGTGATGACAAGCCCCAGACCCTCGACCAGATGGCCGGCAAGCGCCTGGCCCTGGTCCAGGGCAATGTGATGCGCGAATACCTGGTGGAACAGTTTCCCCAGGTGCAATTGGTGCCCGCGCAGAACGCCGTCGACGCCATGGCCATGGTGGCGAAGGGCGAAGTGGACGGCGCGATCAATTCCCTGATCAGTGCGCGCTACATGATCTCCCGGCAGTACCGCAATCGCTTGCAGGTCACCAGCACCGTGGGGACGATGCCGGCGCGGATCGCCTTGGCGACCAATCGTGGCGCGCTGGAGTTGTATTCGATCCTCGATAAGGCGCTGCTTAGCATTACCCCCGAGGAAATGGACGAGCTGACCAACCGCTGGCGCAACGAGGTGGTCATCGACGACAGCTATTGGCTGCGCAATCGCAGCGCGATTCTCCAGGGCTTTGCCATCGCGGCGGTATTGCTGGCACTGGCCTTGGGTTGGATCGGCTATTTGCGCTGGCTGATCGGCAAGCGGCGCGAGGCTGAGCGGGCGTTGAGCGAAGAACTCAGCGAACGCCAGCGGCTGGTGCAGGAACTCCAAGTCGCCAAGGATGATGCCGACGCCGCCAACCGGGCGAAGACCACGTTCCTGGCGACCATGAGCCATGAGATCCGCACGCCGATGAATGCGGTGATCGGCATGCTCGAACTGGCGATGAAAAAAGCCGACAAGGGTGTGCTCGACCGTTCGGCCATCGAGGTCGCTTCCGGCGCGGCGCGGGGCCTGCTCGACCTGATTGGCGATATTCTCGATATTGCGCGCATTGAATCCGGCCGGCTGTCGCTGGCGCCGGAGCGGGCCAACCTGCGCGAACTGATCGAGTCGGTGGCGCGGGTGTTCGATGGTCTCGCCCGGCAGAAACAACTGCGCTTACAGCTGGACCTGGAGGCACAGGTCAGTACCGAGGTGCTGATCGACCCGCAGCGTTTCAAGCAGGTGTTGTCCAACCTGCTGAGCAACGCGATCAAGTTTACCGATGCCGGCCAGGTGCGCCTGGTCGCCAGGGCGCACGTCTTGCCGGGGCAGGAACGCCTGGCCCTGTGCTTGCGGGTGGAGGACAGTGGGCGCGGTATCTCCGAGCAAGACCAGCAACGCCTGTTCAGCCCGTTTACCCAGGCTGACAACCACGGCCAGGCGCCCCGTGGCGGCTCGGGGCTGGGGCTGGTGATCAGCCGCACCCTGTGCGAAATGATGGGCGGCACCCTGACCCTGGACAGCACGTTGGGGCAGGGCACGCAGATTGAAGTGCGCTTGGACGCATCAATCCTGGAACCCTGCGCCCCGGTGGTCGAGGCCGAGCCTCAGGTGGCTGGCGAGGCCCTGAATATCCTGGTGATCGACGACTATCCGGCGAACCGGCTGTTGTTGTCGGAGCAACTGGGTTACCTGGGCCACCGGGTCACCGATGCCGAGGACGGCGCCCACGGCCTGCGGGCTTGGCGCAACGAGTTGTTCGATGTGGTCATCACCGACTGCAATATGCCGATCATGAATGGCTACGCACTGGCGCGGGCGATTCGCGCCGAAGAGGCCGCGCGCGGCTTGCATCGCGGCCTGGTGCTGGGCTTTACCGCCAATGCCTTGGCCGAAGAAAAAGTGCGCTGCGTCGAGGCCGGCATGGACGACTGCCTGTTCAAGCCCATCAGCCTCAAGGACCTGGGCGCGCGCCTGGCGCAAGTCAAACCCCAGGCGCTGGTTCAACCCGATGAGCCGACCAGCGCACCGCCGCTGGAAAACCTCGACCTCAGCAGCCTGGAGCAACTGGCCCGTGGCGACCAGGCATCGGTCAAGCGCCTGCTGGGCGACCTGGCCGTGAGCAATGACGGCGACATGGCCAAGCTCATGCGGTTGTTTACCCAACATGATGTCCAAGGGCTCGCCGATCTGGCACACCGGATCAAGGGCGGCGCGCGGATTATCAGTGCTGCCGGTTTGATCAGTGCCTGCGAGGCGCTGGAGGCGGCGGCCCAAGGGCTGGATACGGCGGCGCTGACGGCGGCCGTGGATACCTTGCAGCAGTCGATGGAGCACCTGGCGGAACAGTTGGAGGATTACCTGGCGTGAGGCTGGGGGTGTTCTTGGGAAATTTCCTACAAGCGTAGAGACGTTTCCTAGGTCTATGCAGGCCAAGTCGCGAAACAATGAGGCACTTCTTTACAGACGAGTCCCGCCCTCATGACCCTTGCGCTACGTGTCCTGGTACTGGAAGACCATGCTTTCCAGCGCTCCGTTGCCGTCAAAATGCTTGAACACCTGGGCTGTGCCACGGTGTTCGAAGCTGCGGACGGTGCCCAGGCCCTGGCCCTGCTGGACCGCGAAGGCGCGGTGGACATCGCCCTGTGTGACTTGCAGATGGAAGGCATGGACGGGGTCGAGTTCATCCAGCGGGTCGGCGCCAGCGGGCAGGTAGGGTCGATCATCGTCAGCAGCTCGTTGTCGCCCGACTTGCGCCGTGCGGTGCGCCAGATCATCGCGTTGCTGGGGCTGGAGTTCCTCGGGGATGTGGAGAAACCCTTGCAGGCGGGGGCTCTGGAGGCACTGCTAAAAAAGCAGTTGCATGCCCGGCCTATCGCAGCCTGCCCACCCGATGACGCACCGGCGTGCGCTACCGAAGCCCAGATGCGCCGGGCGCTGGACGATCAGCAATTGCAGGCGTATTACCAACCCAAGTTCGACCTGCGCAGTGGCGCAGTGTGCGGCGTTGAAGTGTTGGCACGCTGGCGGCACCCCACCCGGGGCATCGTTTCACCCGCCGTCTTTTTGCCGGCGCTGGAGCGCTACGGTTTGCTGGATGAGGGCCTGTACCTGCAGATGAACCAGGCCTTGGCGGTGCACGAACAGGCCAGGGGCCAGGGCAGCCTGTTGAACATGGCGTTCAACCTGAGCGCCAGCCAGTTGGCCCATCGCGACCTGGTTGGCAACATCAAGCAGATCCTGCAGGCTCACGGTGTGTCGGGTAGCCATGTCACCTTCGAAATCACCGAAAGCGGCTTGCTCGAAACCCCGAATATCAGCCTGGAAAGCCTGGTGCGCCTGCGGATGATGGGCTGTCGCTTGTCGATCGATGACTTCGGCGCCGGGTTTTCCTCAATGCAGCGCCTGTGCCAGTTGCCCTTCAATGAAATCAAGCTGGATGCGGAGTTTGTGCGCAACCTCAAGCATGAGCCGCGCTGCCTGGCGGTCATCGGCAGCACGTTGGCCTTGGGGGAGGCGTTGGACATGTCAGTGGTGATCGAAGGCATCGAAACGGCCGAGCAACACCGCGCATTGCTGGCGCTGGGCTGCACCCTCGGCCAAGGCTATTGGCACGCACGGCCCATGAGCGGTAGCGATCTGCTGGGCTGGTTGCATCACGCGGCTGCGGCCGTCGGGAGCCGGTCATGATCAACAAGGGCTTGCGCGTGATGATTGCCGACACCCAGCACGAACGGCGGCTGCGCCTGGAGCGTGACTTCAACCAACAGGGCTATTACGCCATTGCGCCAGTGTCGAGCCTGGACGAGCTGACGACCTTGCTCGGCTGCGGCGACCGTGCGTTTGACCTGGTGCTGATCAACGCCAACCTCGGCCGTGAGGTCGGCTTCAATCTCAAGGCGTTTTGCCAGGACCATCCACTGATCCGCCAGGCGCTGATCTACCAAGTGCCCGAGTTGTTCGTGACCTTGTCACGTCACACCCAGCGTTCGCCTCAAGAGGCTTAGTTCGGGCGTAAACGCAGTATCTGTGCGCCATCGAACGGGTCTGTCAGGTAGTGTGCCTGTACGCCAAACGTCTCTTGCAAACGCTGCGGCGTCAGCACGTCCAGTGGTTTACCCAGTGCCACCAACCGCCCGTGATCCAGTACCGCCAGCCGATCGCAGGTCAGCGCCTGGTTCAGGTCATGCAGGGCGATCAAGGTGGTGACGGGCAACCCTTGCACACCCTTCAAAATGCCCAGCTGATGCTGGATATCCAGGTGATTGGTCGGCTCATCCAGCAACAGGATCTGCGGCCGTTGCGCCAACGCACGGGCGATGTGCACGCGCTGGCGCTCACCGCCCGAGAGGCTGCGCCAGGCGCGATGGCTCAGGTGGGTGGCGTCGACATCGTGCAGGGCCTGGTTGACGATGAAGTCGTCTTCATTCGACCACGGGCTCAGCGCCGACAACCACGGTGTGCGGCCCAGCGCCACGGCGTCGAACACGCGGATGGCGTCGTCGGTGTCGGCCTGCTGTTCCACCACCGCCAGTTGTTGCGCGATGGCGCGGCGCGACAGCTTGCCCAGGCGCTGGCCGCCCAGCAGCACTTCGCCGGACGCTGGGGTGCGCAGCCCGGCGAGCAACTTGAGCAAGGTGGATTTGCCGGAGCCGTTCGGCCCGACAATCCCCAGGGTTTCGCCCGGCTGCACGTCCAGATGAATGTCGCTCAGCAACTGCGCCTCGCGCACTTTGAAACCCAATCCTGTGCAGCTCAGCACGGTCATCGCGCATTCCTCCGACCAATGAGGATCAGCGCAAACACCGGCGCACCGACCAGCGCCGTGACCACGCCGACCGGAATCACCTGGCCCTTGATCAAGGTGCGCGACAGCACATCCGCCGCAATCAAGAACAACGCACCGCCCAACGCACTGGCCGGCAGCAAGCGCGAATGCCCGGTGCCGAGCAGCAGGCGCACGGCGTGGGGAATCACCAGCCCCACAAAGCCGATGGAGCCGACAATCGACACCATCACCGCCGTCACCAGCGCCGCGCAGCCCACCAGCACGAACTGCACGCGGCGCACCGGAATGCCGAGGGACGCCGCCGAGTCGCTGCCGAAGGTAAACGCATCCAGGGCGCGACGGTGCCACAGGCACACCGCCAAGCCTGCAACCGCCACCGGAACCGCCAGCCACACCGAAGGCCAGCGCACGCCACTGAGGTTACCGAGCAACCAGAACATGATGCCGCGCGCCTGTTCGGAACTGGCGGATTTGGTGATCAGGAACGCGGTGAGCGCATTGAACAGCTGCGACCCGGCAATGCCCGCCAGGATGATCTGGCCGGTGCCGCTGGCCGAACCGCTGGCGCGCGCGAGCAGGATCACCAGCGCAAACGCGGCCATGGCGCCGACAAACGCGCCCGCCGACAACGAGATCAAACCGCCGCCCACACCCATCAACGCCACCAGCACCGCGCCGGTCGAGGCGCCGGCGCTGATGCCCAACAGGTACGGATCGGCCAGCGGGTTGCGCAGCAGCGATTGCAATATCACGCCGCAGGTCGCAAGCCCAGCACCACACGCGGCGGCGACCAGGGTACGGGTGAGGCGGTAGTTCCACACCACGCCTTCGTCGATGGGGTCGAGCACATAACCGGCCGCCCACAGTTTGTTGGCGAGGACTTGGAGTACCACCTGCGGCGAGATGGCGGTTTCGCCGATGGCCACGCCCGCGAGCACGGCGGCCAGGAGCAGGGCCAGGGCGAGTAGGGTTCGGATCATTTGGACAGGTCGTAGCCGTCGATGGCCGTGGCCAGTTGTTCAAGGCCGTCGAACGTGCGGATGCTGGCCTGCAGCGCCAGCGCGTCGAGGATGATGATGCGGTTGTTTTTCACCGCGTCCATGTTGCGGGTGACCGGGTCGCTGCGCAGGAAGGCGAGTTTCTTTTCATGGTCGTCGGCGGGGTAGCGGCGACGGTCCATGCGCGCGATCACCAGCACGGTCGGGTTGGCCTTGGCGAGGGTTTCCCAGCCGACGGCGGGCCACTCTTCGTCCGACTGCACGACGTTATGCAAACCGAGGGTTTCCAGCATGAACTCCGGAATGCCCTTGTGGCCCGCCACATAGGGGTCGCTGGCCATCTCGGAACTGGAGAACCACACCAAGGCGCTAGCCTGCTTGAGACCTTTGCTTTGCACGGTGGCGACGGATTTGGCCAGGCGCGCCTTGAGTTCGTCGTTCAACTGTTGGCCGCGCGCCTGCACGTCGAAGATCTCGGCGAGTTGGCTGATGCTTTTATAGATCGTCTCGATACGGAACGGCTCCAGCCGCGTGCCGTCGGCGCCTACCAGGTTGTCCTTGCCTTCGCAGTCGGAGGGCAGCAGGTAGGTGGGAATCTTCAGTTCATGGAATTGCTCGCGGGTGCCGACCACGCCTTGCGGCCCGACTACCCATTCCAGTTCGGCGGCCACCAGCTGCGGGCGCTTGGCGATCACCGCTTCGAAGCTAGGTTCGTTGTTGGCCAGGCGCTCGATGCTGTCGTTCTGCGCTTTGTATTGCGCCAGCACGCTGTTGAACCACAGCGAAGTGCCGACCACTTTGTCGCCCACGCCCAGGGCGTAGAGCATTTCGGTGGCGGCCTGGCCGATGGTCACGCTGCGGGCCGGGGCTTGCTGGAAAGTTAGGGTGCTGCCGCAGTTTTCCACGGTCAGCGGGTAGTGGGTGGGCGCGGCTTGGGCCAGGGCACAGAAGCCCAGGCCGGTAAGCAGGGCGGTAACGCGTGGCAACATGGGGCAATCTCCGAGTGAAGCGTGCGTGCCGTTCGGAAATACACCCTTGAACGCTGCGAGAGAGGCAGGCAAGAATGTCCTTCCCGGACACCCCGCCGGTTGGTCATTGAGCATGAGCCGGCAGGTCTCCTGACTGATGCGTCGTCGCCAGGCTCCGGCCTTCCCGGACAAGGTCCAGTGGCATCATGGAGCAGGCTCAGCACCTACAGTTGCGGGGGCAGTTCCGATTGACGCGGGTGTACCGCGCTTCGGATTCCCTATTAGTCCCGTTTGGGAACCGGCGCGGTATGGTAGTCGATCGCGCGGTTGAACGGGAGGTCGTGAACTCAACGGTAGCTCTCTGGCGGTGAGGCTCCTATGATGCTCAGCCCATGGATCGCTTTATCACAAGGAATACACCGTGAAATCATTTGTCGCGCTCGTCCTTATCGCCACCCTGGCCGGTTGTGCCACTCAGGGTAAATCTGAAAAGCAGATTCTCGACGAGGCCTCCACCGCCTATGTCAAGTCGATGCCCGCGGACTCAGACAAACTGCGCTTGCACACGATGAGCATCCCTAAAAGTGGGATGTTCGGCGACACCCTGGCGATTTCCCTGGCCGGTGACCAAAACGCTGCCAGCCTCAGGAGCGAATTGCTGAATACCAAGCGCTTGGGCGATGTGTTCTTCTTGATCATGGGGGCCGGCACGTCGGTCGACGTGGCCGTGATCGGTAAAGCCGTCGAAGGGCAGGACTTGAAGGGCCTGCAGATCTACTACTCGGGCACCGACGCACAGAAAGATCAGGTGCGTGCGGCGGTTGAGAAGTCGCAGGCGCAGTTTCATTACATCAGTGCGCAGTGAGGGGGCGGCCAAAGGGCGCAGGTATCTACACCACGCTGGGTATGGCGCTGGCGGCTTGACGGTCGGCTGCAATCTTACTGTTACTCCCGCGATCCAGAATGTGGGAGCTGGCTTGCCTGCGAAGGCGGCCTGACAGCTGGCCTGGATGCTGGATCAGACCGGGGACATATCCGTTATTTAGGTAACGGCTGCTATGGGTTCCGCTCTTACAGCGGGTCACTTTTGAAAAGC
>NZ_JACART010000051.1:0-43190 GCF_013386445.1 Pseudomonas sp. P7759 | reverse complement strand
GGTGCCGAGTGTTGGGGCGAAGCGTTTTTGGTTACTTTTGGCGCTCTTCCAAAAGTGACCCGCTGTAAGAGCGGAACCATAAGTAGCCGTTACCGAAGAAACGGATATGTACCCGATCAAAAAAATCCCCCCGCATTCGCCCGTAATCCCACTTTTAGCTCAACCCTGAATCAATTGAACCTGCGATAAAGCCTGCTTCACCACATTCTCAACGGTAAACCCAAACTTCTCCTGCAACTTGGCCAACGGCGCCGACGCGCCAAAGCTGTTCATCACCACCTTGGCCCCGGTCTGCCCGACATACCGGTCCCAACCCAATGGCCCAGCCTGTTCCACCACGACCCGCGCCTTCACCGCTGGCGGCAACACGCTGTCGCGATACGCCTGGTCCTGATCTTCAAACAACTCCCAACTCGGCATGGAGACGACCCGCGCGGCAATCCCTTCATTCTCCAACTGTTCATACGCCGCCACCGCCAAGCTGACCTCGCTGCCGGTCGCCAACAGAATCACCTTGGGCTCGTCGGCACTCGCCAACACATAAGCCCCCTTGGCTGCCCCGGACGCCGCCGCATACTTCGCACGATCCAACGTCGGCAACGGCTGGCGCGACAACACCACACAGCTTGGCCGATGGGTTTGCGCCAAGGCGACCTTCCACAGCTCCAGGGTTTCATTGGCATCGCCGGGCCGCAGTGTCAGCAACCCCGGTGTGGCGCGCAGTTGCGTGAGGTGTTCGATCGGCTGGTGCGTCGGCCCGTCTTCACCCACGCCAATCGAGTCATGGGTAAACACAAACACCACCGGCAATTCCATGATCGCCGCCAGGCGGATCGGCGGTTTCATGTAGTCGCTGAACACCAGGAAGGTCGAGGTGTATGGGCGCAGGTAGGACAGCGCCATGCCATTGGCAATCGCGCCCATGGCATGTTCGCGAATGCCGAAATGCAGGTTGCGCCCGCTGTAGTCATCGGCACTGAAACGCCCGGCACCATCGAAGGTGAGGTTGGTCTTGGTCGACGGCGACAAGTCTGCCGAGCCGCCAAGCAGCCAGGGGATCTGCTGGGCGAAGGCGTTGAGCACCTCGCCACCTGATGCACGGCTGGCTACGCCCTTGGCATCGGTCTCAAAGCTGGGAAGTTGCGCCTGCCACTGTTCCGGCATCTCGCCCGCGCGCATGCGGTGCAGTTCATCGGCCAATTGCGGGTCGAGGTCGGACAGGGTCTGGTTCCACTGTTGATACAGCGGTTCGGCGCGTTCCAGCAGAGCGTCACGCAAAACAGAACGCGCGTCATCGGGCACCAGGAAGCTTGAATCCTGCGGCCAGCCGTAAGCGGCCTTGGTCAGGCGGATTTCTTCATCGCCCAACGGTTCGCCATGGGCGGCGGCGGTGTTGTGCTTGTGGGGAGAGCCGTAGCCGATCACGCTGTCGACCACGATCAGGGTCGGTGCGCCGGTATTGCTTTTGAAGGTCTCCAGCGCGGCGCTCAAGGCCTGCAAGTCATTGGCGTCGGTCACGTGCAGCGTGTGCCAGCCATAGGCCTGGAAGCGCTTGATCACGTCTTCGCTGAACGCCAACTCGGTGTGGCCTTCGATACTGATGGTGTTGTTGTCGTAGATCCAGCACAGGTTCGCCAGCTTCAGGTGGCCGGCCATCGACGCCGCTTCGCTGCTGATGCCTTCCATCATGTCGCCGTCACCGCACAGGGTATAGACGTCGTAGTCAAACAACACCTTGCCATCGCGGTTGAAACGCTCACCCAACCAGCGCTCGGCCATCGCCATGCCGACGCTGTTGGCGCAGCCCTGGCCGAGTGGCCCGGTGGTGGTTTCCACGCCAGTGGTCATGCGGTACTCGGGGTGGCCCGGCGTATTCGAATCGGCCTGCCGAAATTGCTTGATGTCGTCCAGGCTGATCGCCGGCTGGCCCGTGCGCTTGCCATGGGCATCGATCTCTACCACACCGGCCAGGTGCAACAGCGAATACAGCAACATCGAAGCGTGTCCCACGGACAACACAAAGCGGTCACGGTTGGGCCAGTCGGGATGCTCCGGGTGATAACGCAGGAAGCGACTCCACAGCGTGTAACCCACCGGCGCCAGGCCCATGGGCGTGCCTGGATGGCCGGAATTGGCCTTCTGCACGGCGTCCATGGCCAGGGTGCGAATGGTGTTGATGCATTGGGTGTCGACAGCGGTGGCGGCATGAGTCATGAAACCGGTCTCCCTCGAATGGCTATCTAGAGTGGAGGGCAGGGCGCCGCAAAGGTTTGATCCAAACACCTGCGCCGCGACGAACGGGGCAGTATTGACCCCGAACATGACAAGACCCCTCGCAATGGTCTAGCTTCTAGGGCGTAAGCCATTGATCAACGTGCGGAGGTACGCCATGCCAGTGAAACACGACCTGTATCTGGATTTGGGGAAGAGCAAGGAAGAGGTTCACGAACGCAGGGCGAGCGACAAACGCCTGGACTCGCTGCTCACTCAATACGATGACGCTGACAAGGAAGTGCTGAAGGCTGAATCGGCAAGCGCCAGCGATGAGGATGTGGAGAAACTGAAAAAGAAACGGCTGTTGATCAAAGACGACATTGTGGCGAAGTTGGGTTAGGCGATGGTCCGCGCTCCTACAGGGCGCGGACACATTTGTTCAGAATTGTCTGAAGGACAGGGCGGCTTTCACTGCCTATGATGCCCACCGCCCACCCGGCTCTGGGGACTGTTGCGGCGCAAGGATTGCGCTGGTGAGCCGGGTGGGTACTTTATCGGGGCGACGTTGAGCCGAATCGGTCGGGTTTAAATCCGTACCCTGAGCACGCTGATCTGACATAGGTTTGGCGGCCGTGTGCTAGCGCTTGAACGCCAAGCCTAGGATTTCCGAGATCTCAACCCAGCCACCAAATTGAGCTACGGCCCCCATCGAACGGATAGCTTCTTCAGCATGCCCAATCTGGCATCGCAAGCAATAGAGCAATGCACTTGTCTCGAATACTGCCTTCATCTCATTTCGCATAATGATGCTTTCATAGATGCTTTTCGGCTCTAATGTTTTTTTGCATTTAATGATGTGGCGGTGGAGGTATCGTAAGCAAGGAGTATCGCTAGTATGCCGGCTGTTGTCATGAGGAGTGCCAAGGATAACTTGGGTATTGTCTGCTCGTAGAAAAATATGCCGATACTGAACAGTGTGAGCGGTAGTATAAACTGTAAAAACCCAGTTACCGATAGTGGTATTTTGTTAGTGGCAAAAGAAAACATCAGCAGTGGCGTTACGGATACCACGCCAGCGATCAAGATTAATAAGTTTTGGTAAGAGGATGCATTGGGTTGAATGATGGTGAAGTTGAATGCCCAAGTGGCGAGAGTCAGAAGTACGGACAAAAAAAGCGTTTCTAGAAATAACCCACTTACTGCGTCTAATGAGGTGGTTTTTTTTAGATACGTATATGAGCCCCATGTCGTGGCGATCAGCAGGTAGGTCCAGTGATTTAGATTTTCACTGAGGAGAACGAGAGATACGACCGAGCTAAGCGCAACGATGGTGGACAGCATTTTTCGCGGTGTGATGGGTTCATGGTAAATCAAGCAGCCCATTCCAATAGAGATGAAAGGAGCTAGAAGGTACCCGAGACCACTTTCTAATAGATGTCCGTTGAGAGATGACCAAATGAAGGCTCCCCAGTTGAAAGCAATCATTGTTGCGGCTGCGCAGTGCGTGAGGATTAATCCTGGTGTAATGTTTTTAAAGTGGTCAAGTCGCCTGAATACAAGTAGGAGCAGAGCGAGAGTGGCGCTGGATAACATGACCCTGTACATAAGTAATGTTATGTATGAAAAATCGCTCAGTGCTTTCCAGTAAAGAGAAGATGCACCGAGGAGCAAGTTTGCAAGTCCAGATAGACCTGCTGCCAGGTGTTGTCGGTCTATCTTCCTTGGAAAGTTCATGATTTGTTATTTTGTTTTATGGGTTTGGGTGTTGCATGGACAAAATATTCTTCCTCTTTTAATGCAGTGCACTTCAGAATATTCGTGGCTATTGTCATGATATCTCCTGTTCGACACGATTAACGCTGTACGGGGATCACGTACTTTCAGCTTCGTCTCGATTAGGATTTATCTCAAACCATGGGCTTCCTAAAAACGTGTAGGTTGTTTCTGGCAACGACCTTTCCGGGATATTAGGAGGGATTTACAACTGAGGGGCACCCGGCTCTGGGGACTGTTGCGGCGCAAGGATTGCGCTGGTGAGCCGGGTGGGTACTTCATTTCAGGCCAGCAGTGCCTTTGTGCAGTCATCAATTGAGCGCTGCTGCGTCTCTTCATACAGTTTCAATTCATCAATGGTCCGACGGCCCAGCGCCTTTTCAAATTCGGCTTGGTTCGAATTAGCCGCGTAGTGACTCTGCGCCGCATCTCCCAGGTTCGACTGGAAAATCCCCGCCGCACTCACCGGCAGAAAATCTTCATACACCAACGGCTCCACATCAATATGGCCCGCTGCGATCAGTGCTTCAAGAGTACGCGGTTGCTCGGCCGCACCGCGCGCCGCCAGGCCCTGTGCGGTGGTGAAGTAGCGGAAGTACGCCAAGCCCTGTTCACGCATCTGCGCGTGGTTATCCGGGAAGGCCTGGAAGTGATGTTCCATCAATTGCATATAACGTGCGGCGTTGCCCTCATTGGGGAAAGCGCCCAATTCGTCGCGCGCGGCGTTCAGCAACTGGTCGTACAGCGCACGGCCTTTGGGGGTGAGCGCCACGCCGCGTTGTTCGATTTCGCCGAAGCGTGCGCTGTGGCTGCCCTGGGCGTCGGTAAAGGCGATGGGTTCGTCGAGGGCCTTGAAGCTGGTCTGACGCAGCAGGATCGGGCACTGGCGGCGCGACGGTCCCTCGATCACGGCTTTTGGCGTGATGCCTTTGCCCGGCATGGCAGCCTGGACCTGGTCGATGTCCAGGGTGCGCGGGGTCAGGTGGTTAATGTGCGGGCCTTTGAACGCGACCACGTCGGCGATCAGGCGGTGCTGGTCGCTCAGTTGCTGGTACTGCGCGCTGGTGACGGTGGCGGTGTGGTGCCAACGGAAGGTTTCCAGGGCCTGGCGGATGAACTCACCGGCGTCCGCAACGTTGAGGCCGCCGTCTTTTTCAGCTTGTTCGATCAGCGCCAAGGCGCCGGGGGTGAAGATCGAGCGTTTGGCCAGGGCGGTTTCGGCAAAGGCGCGCAGGTCGGGGTTCTCGATCAGTTCCAGGCGCAGCAATGAGGTGAACACGCGAAACGGGCTGGTTTGCAGCGCCTGTTCATGCACGGCGCGAAATGCGGTGGAGTGCACGGGTACGCCAGCCGGTGTCAGGTCGTAGTAGCCCACCGGTTGCATGCCCATCACTGCGAACAGGCGGCTGATGGTCGCCAGTTCTTCTGCCGTGCCCAGGCGGATCGCGCCGTGGCGTTCCATGTCCAGGCGCTGGATTTCGCCGGTGCGTTGCAGCTGCTGCGCCAGGTGCGGCTGGGTGTCGAGCACGTGGGCATTGGTCTCGGCCACCAGCTCCATCAGCGCGCCATACAGGGGAACTTCATCTCGGTACATGTCGGACATGGCCTTGGAAAAGCCCTTGCGGATCTCGTCTGGGCTGACATGTGAATTGGTGGGCATAGAAAAATTCCTGATGGCGATGACGATTGAGGTGACCTTTTCCTGGATTTTGTTGAGCGCAAGGCACGCTTGCAAACGAAGAATCCTCAGGACTTCATTCTGCAAATGAATGAGATGACGTGAATATGACAAAAAACAGCCTGTGAGAAATTTCATTTAAGGACGGTTTTCCTAACTAATTCTTCACGGAGTCCGCCCCGGTCGGCATGAAAGAATCGTCACGTTTGCAAGGATGAAAACGCCGTTATGCACACCAGACACATAAAAAAATGTTTAGGGGCTGTCGTTAATGAAAATTTCTACACTGGCGTTGTCGATCACCGCCGCCGTTCTTGCACAACAGGCATTCGCTGATGATTTCGGGCTCGGTTCGCTGGGCACGGGCAACGGTCACAGCGGTTTCCTTGAAGACAGTCACGCGGCCATCAGCTCGCGGACCATGTACTACAGCGCGGATAACCGCTCGGGGACCAACAACGACCTGCGCGAAACTGCAACGGCGCTGCGTTTTGACTATAAATCCGGCTTCACCCAAGGCACCGTCGGCCTGGGGTTTGACGTCATGGCCTTCGGCGCGCTGCGCCTGGACGGTGGCGATGGCCACACGGCGGGCGCGGGCCTGTCGGGTAACGGCAACAGCTTCTTCCCGACCAAGAACAACGGCACCGAACCTGCCGACTCCTTTGGTCGTGCGGCGGGCAATGTGAAGTTCCGCGTTTCCCAGACCGAGTTGCATGTCGGTGGTGGCTTGGCGCCGGTGCTGCCGATTTTGGTGTCCAACGACAGCCGCGTAGCGCCGCAGACCTTTGACGGCGGCATCCTGACATCCAACGACATTCCCAACGTCACCTTTACCGGCGGTGAGTTGAACCGTGCCGAAGGCCGTGCCTCCAGCAACTCCACAGGTCTGAGCGTGGCCGGTGGGACGCGCGACAGTGACAGCTTCAAGTTCGGTGGGGTGGACTACAAGCCGTTTGGTTCTTCCGACAACGTCATCGCGAAAAACCTGACGTTGCAGTACTACTACGCGCAGTTGCAAGACTTCTACAAGCAGAACTACTTCGGCCTGGTCCACGTCTTGCCGCTGGGCAATGACCAGTCGTTCAAGACCGACCTGCGCTATTTCGACAGCAGCAGCGACGGCAAGAACGGCGAGAGCGGCTACCAGTTCAACAACAATGGCGGCTACGCCAAGCACGCCGGCGAAGTGGACAACAAAACCTACAGTGCGGCCTTCACCTACCAGCTGGGCGGCAGCAGCTTGATGCTCGGCCACATTGGCGTGGGCGACGATGGCGGCTTCGTGTGGGTGAACCAGGGCAGCCTGGCCGATCCGCATGCACAAGGCGCGGGCGGCAGCGACTTCTACCTGTTCACCGACGCCGTGGTCGGCCAGTTCTCCCGCGCGGGCGAGCAGGTCAACTTTGGCCAGTACTCGTATGACTTCAAGGCCTACGTTCCTGGCTTGAAGGCATCCGTGGCTTACCTGGACGGTTCGGACATCAAGTCGAAGGTCGCCGGTGGCCCTGACCAGAAAGAAAACGAAGCCGACTTCCGCCTGGACTACGTCGTGCAGGCCGGTCCTCTGAAAGGCTTCGGTACGACTTTCCGTACCGGTACTTATCACGGCAAGAACACCGGCACTGCCGACCAGGACCAGACCCGCCTGATCTTCAACTACACCTACGCCATCTTCTAAGTCTTCATGTGCACCCGGGCGTCATTGGGCTCTACACTGCCTCTCATCTGGTAGGCGATGGAGGACCCGATGACGGCCACACCCGACAACCGAATACGTGCAACCCTCGAAGGCCAACGCCTGGCGCAGCAGGATGCCGAGCGTTGGCGCGAGTGGGGCCCTTATCTGAGTGAACGCCAATGGGGCACGGTGCGCGAAGACTACAGCGCCGATGGCGACGCCTGGACCTACTTCCCCCATGAACACGCGCGCAGCCGCGCCTATCGCTGGGGCGAGGATGGTTTGGCGGGTTTCAGCGACAAGGCGCAACGCTGGTGCCTGGGCCTGGCCCTGTGGAACGAGCGCGACGCGATCCTCAAGGAGCGCCTGTTCGGCCTCAACAATGCCGAGGGCAACCACGGTGAAGACGTCAAGGAACTGTACTTTTTCGTCGACGGCGTCCCAAGTCATGCCTATATGCGCATGCTCTACAAATACCCCCATGCCGCCTTTCCCTACGCCGACCTGATCAGCGAAAACGCCCGCCGTGGCCTGGCGGATGCCGAGTACGAGATCCTCGATACCGGCGTGTTCGAAGACAACCGCTACTGCGATGTCAGCGTCGAATATGCCAAGCATCAGCCCGACGATATCTTCATGCGTGTGACCGTACACAACCGTTCTGACCAGCCAACGCGTGTGCAGGTGTTGCCCCACCTGTGGGCGCGCAATGACTGGAGCTGGACCTTCGACGCACCCAAGCCGCAGTTGACGCTGGACGGCGAGCAGGTGCTGGCGCGTCATCATGAATTGGCGGATCGCCATCTCAGCGCCTGGGGCCAGGACGGGATGGAGTGGTTATTCTGCGAGAACGAAACCAATATTCCCCGGCTGGATGGGCAGGCGGCGCCGGGGCCGTTCAAGGATGGAATCAATGATTACGTAGTCGGCAGTGACCACGCTGCGATTCGACGCAACAGCGGGACGAAAGTCGCCGCGCGTTTCATCCTCGACCTGGCCGGCCTGGAAAGCAAAACCCTCTACCTGCGTTTTGCGCCGGTCGACGCGCCGCCAGTCAACGCCCGCAAGCTGTTCGAGCAACGCCGCCAAGAGGCCGATGACTTCTACGCCGCCTTGCAACACGGCATCGCCGATGAGGACGCGTGCAATGTGCAGCGCCAGGCCTTGGCCGGGTTACTGTGGTCCAAGCAGCTCTATTATTTCGACGTGAACCAATGGCTCGACGGCGACCCGGCACAACCCGCGCCGCCGCCCGAACGCCTGCATATTCGCAATACCCATTGGCGGCACTTGTCGAACTTCGATATCCTTTCCATGCCCGACACCTGGGAATATCCGTGGTATGCATCGTGGGACCAAGGCTTCCAGGCAGTGGCCATGGCATTGATCGATCCGGGGTATGCCAAGCAGCAACTGTTGCTGCTGGTGAAAGATCGCTTCATGCACCCCAACGGCCAGTTGCCGGCTTACGAATGGCGCTTCGACGACGCCAACCCGCCGGTGCATGCCTGGGCCAGTTGGCGCGTCTATCAACAGGACAAGGCGCTGACCGGCGTCGGCGATATGGATTTTCTGGAGCGGATTTTTCACAAGCTGCTGTTGAATTTTTCCTGGTGGGTCAATCGTAAGGATGCCGAGGGGCGCAATCTGTTCCAGGGCGGCTTCCTCGGGCTGGACAATATCGCCTTGTTCGACCGCTCGGCCGCGTTGCCAGCGGGTTACCAGCTGGATCAGGCCGACGGCACGGCGTGGGTTGCGGCGTATGCGCTGGACTTGATGCGCATCGCCCTGGAGCTGGCCAAGCGCAATGGGGTGTATGTCGACATCGCGGTGAAGTTCTTCGAGCACTTCCTGTATATCGCCGGCGCCATCAACCGCGTCGACGACGGCGCGGAAGGCCTGTGGGATGAGCAGGACCTGTTTTTCTACGATGTGCTGCACCGCCCCGATGGCCAGAACGAGCCGGTGCGCCTGCGTTCCATCGTCGGGCTGATGCCGCTGTTTGCCGTGCTGGTGCTGGAGCAGCGCGAGCATGAAGGCCTGGAAGGGTTGCGCGAGCGTTTGCTGGGCTTCATGAAGCACCGTCCGGACCTGGCCAAACTGGTCTCGCGCTGGAACGAACCGGGGCAGGGCAATCGCCTGTTGCTGGCGTTGCTGCGTGGCGAACGCACCAAGGACCTGCTGCGACGCATGTTGGATGACAATGAGTTCCTGTCGGCGTTTGGTGTGCGCTCTCTGTCCAAGGCGTTCGCCGAACAACCGCTGGCGTTGAAGATGAACGGCAATACCCTGTGCGCGCGCTACCAACCTGGCGAGTCCGACTCGCGGCTGTACGGCGGCAACTCCAACTGGCGCGGGCCGTTGTGGATGCCGGTGAACTACATGCTGATCGAATCGTTGCGCGAATTTCACCGCTATTACGCCGATAACTTCTCGGTGGAGTACCCGACGGGCAGTGGTTATCTGTCATCCCTGGAGGAAGTGGCTGACAGCCTCAGTCAGCGACTGACCCGGTTGTTTCTACGCGATGAGAATGGCCTGCGGCCGTCGATGGCCGGGTATGCGCAGCTGGAGGCTGACCCGGAGAGTCGCGACCTGGTGTTGTTCCACGAGTACTTTCATGGCGAGACCGGGCGCGGGTTGGGGGCTTCGCATCAGACGGGGTGGAGTGCGTTGGTGGTGTTGTTATTGCAGCCAAAAATCTAAATCACACCGCAGAATAAAATGTGGGAGCGGGCTTGCTCCCACATTTGAGCTTCAGCGGATTCAGGAAGGGAACAGTTCGCTCAGCTTCATCGCCAGCATCATGTCGCCTTCGGTGCGCAGTTTGCCGCCCATGAAAGCCTGCATGCCGTCGGTAGAGCCGTCGACGATGCCTTCCAGGGTTTCGCTGTCCATGACCAGGGTCACTTGGGCGTCTGGGTTTTCGCCTTCCTGCAGCTCGCAGGTCTTGTCTTTGACGACCAGGGAAAAGTTCTTGGTTTCGTCGATGCGGAAACCGAACACCAGGTCCAGGCCGTCGGCGGCGGCTGGGTTGAATTTGGCTTTCATTGCTTCTACAGCTTTGGCTACGTCAGTCATGGTTTCGATCCTTTAGGGTAGAGTCCAGTGACCTTGGGGTCACGGTTGGCCGCAGTTCATCGGAACGTGATGAGCTGCGGCGCCTTCAACAGTTGCAAGTGGGCATGACTGTTGAAGGAAGCCAGTGCCACCTCGCGACCGCGGAATTTCAGCTGGTTGAGCGAGGTGTTAACAATTTGCCAGTTCAGTTCGAACGCTTGCGCGGCAGGCATCCGGGTAATCAGGTGGAGCAGGGCGGTGATGGTGCCGCCGGAGGTAAACACGGCGATTTTCTGCGCGTTGTCCGCCACTTCAAGAATACGTTGCAGGCCACCCTGCACACGTTCCACAAAGCCAAGCCAGCTTTCCAGCCCTGGCGGGTCGTAGGTGCCGGCCAGCCAGCGCTCGATGATCAGGGCGAAAATGCGCTGGAATTCGCTGCGGTTCTGCGCGGCGTTGCGCAGGATCTCCAGGGCTTCGGGTTCGGTGGTGAGCAGGTCGGGGAGCAGGGCGCGGATGATTGCGTCGGCATCGAATTCGTTGAAGGCGCTGTCGGTTTCCAGTGCTGGTACCGGCAGGCCCAGGGCGCTGTACTGATCGAACGCGGCAGTGGCGGTGTGCTGCTGGCGGCGCAGGTCGCCGGCCACACAGCGGTCGAACACCAGGCCCATTTCCGCCAGGTGGCGGCCGAGCACTTGTGCCTGCTCCACGCCGACGGGCGACAGGACGTCATAGTCGTCTGCACCGAAGGAGGCCTGGCCATGTCGAATCAGATAGATGCTGCCCACGTCCGTTTTCCCGGTACGTTGAAAGTCTGGCGAGGTTATGAGGATGCCTGCGAGCTGTCAATGAAAAAACATACGCTTGTTTTAAAGGCTCGTTAGAGGGCGCCTGGTGGCGGTTTGAGCACTGGCTCCCGGCAAGCCCCGTCGGTATGCTTGGGCAATCCGCGCCTGGCGCACCGCACTTGTAAGGAGAACTATGGATTTTCTGGCCGAATACGCGAGCTTTCTGGCGAAGACCGTCACCCTGGTGGTCGCTATTCTGGTGGTACTGATCAGCTTTGCGTCGCTGCGCAGCAAAGGTCGTCGCAAATCCGCCGGCCAATTGCAGGTGAGCAAACTCAATGACTTCTACAAGGGCCTGCGTGAGCGCCTGGAATCGACTCTGCTCGACAAAGACCAGCTCAAGGCCCTGCGCAAGTCCGAAGGCAAGGCCGAAAAGAAGAAAGGCAAGCAGAAAGCCGAGGCCAAGCCACGGGTGTTCGTGCTGGATTTTGATGGCGACATCAAGGCCTCGGCCACTGAAAGCCTGCGCCATGAAATCACCGCCCTGCTGAGCCTGGCCACGCCGAAGGATGAAGTGGTGCTGCGCCTGGAAAGCGGTGGCGGCATGGTTCACAGCTACGGCCTGGCTTCGTCGCAACTGGCGCGTATCCGCCAGGCCGGCGTGCCGTTGACCGTGTGCATCGACAAGGTGGCGGCCAGCGGCGGCTACATGATGGCGTGCATCGGCGAGAAGATCATCAGCGCACCGTTTGCCATCCTCGGCTCCATTGGCGTGGTAGCGCAGTTGCCTAACGTCAACCGCCTGCTGAAAAAGCACGACATCGACTTTGAAGTGCTGACCGCCGGTGAGTACAAACGCACCCTCACCGTGTTTGGCGAAAACACCGAGAAGGGTCGCGAGAAGTTCCAGGAAGACCTGGACATCACTCACCAGTTGTTCAAGAACTTCGTCTCGCGTTACCGCCCACAGTTGGCCATCGATGATGTCGCGACCGGAGAAGTGTGGCTGGGTGTTGCAGCGCTCGACAAGCAACTGGTCGATGAACTGCAAACCAGCGATGAATACCTGGCCACCAAGGCCAAGACCGCCGAGGTGTTCCACCTGCACTATGCCGAGCGCAAGAGCTTGCAAGAGCGCGTGGGCCTGGCGGCGAGTGGCTCGGTGGACCGGGTGCTGCTGAGCTGGTGGAGCCGATTGACCCAGCAGCGATTCTGGTAAATCCAGATTATCCCGTCGCGGGCACTCGCTCGCAGACGGGGTGTTTGAGCCATTGCCTGTATAGACCCAGCCCTTTCAAGGTCTTTAGGTAGACATGGCGATAAGTACCCTGTGGCAGTGTTCGCCGTTAATGGGAGGGCATCAGCCAGATATCGCCGGTTTTTCAAAGACCTTGAAAGGGCTGCTGTATAGATTGAAACACCCTCCCCAGGAAGAATTGGTCACCCACTCTTCCCCAAAATTGGATATTTCTCCCCAGTGCCTCGGTGGCTAACCTAGCGGCCAATCCCCACCGTTCTGGAGCAATACCATGCAAACCCGTACCGATTTCTACACTGCCTCCCCAGACGCCATGAAAGCCATGCTCGCCCTGGAAGCCGCCGTCGGCAAACTGTCCATCGAGCTGCCCCTGCTGGAGCTGGTCCGCCTGCGCGTCTCGCAGATCAACGGCTGCGCCTTCTGCCTCGACATGCACACCGCCGACGCCCGTAAAGGCGGCGAAACCGAGCGCCGCTTGTACACCGTCAGCGCCTGGCGTGAAACACCGTTCTTCACCCCGCGTGAACGCGCCGCACTGGCCTGGGCCGAAAGCCTGACCCTGATCAGCCACACTCACGCCCCGGACGAAGACTTCAACGCCCTGGCCGCCGAGTTCAGCCCTCAGGAGCAAATCGACCTGAGCGTGGCCATCGCCACCATCAACAGCTGGAATCGCCTGGCCGTGGGTTTCCGCAAGATGCCCAAGTAAGCGTCAGAAGTTGACCGAAGCACTCAGGCGCGCCGTCAACGGCGCGCCCTGGAACAGATAGTCATCGCCCATGTACTCGCCCGCGTCGCGCCAGTAGCGCTTGTCGAACAGGTTGTCGACGCTCAGGCGGAACACCGTTTCATAGCCGCTCACCTTGGTGGTGTAGCGGCTGCCTAAGTTCACGACTGCGTAATCCCCCACCTCGACATTGCCGCTACGGTTGGCGTACTTCTTGGCGCTGTATTGCACGCCGCCGAGTACCGCCAGGCCGTTCACCCAAGGCAACGCGTAATCGGCATACACACTGGCACGCAGCTTGGGCACGTTGATCGCTTGGTGGTCCTCATAGTCGGCAGTACCGCTGCCGCTCACCCGCGCGCGAATCGCCGCCACGCTGGTTGCAATCTGCAGGCGCTCGGTGGCCCAGCCGTTGGCCGACAGTTCCAGTCCGGTGTTTTTTTGCTCGCCTTGTTGCACGTAGTCGAATGCGCCGGTGCCGTCCGGTTTGGCGTATTGGTAGGCCTGGCGGGTCTGGAATACAGCGGCGGTGAAGCTCATGCGGCGCCAGTCGTATTTAACGCCGGCTTCGATTTGACGTGAGGTGGTGGGGGCCAGGGTTTCGCCGTCGTTGCGGGTCGTCCAAGGTGCCTCACCGCCCAGGGACAGGCCTTTGCTGTAGGTTGTGTACAGCGACACGTTTTCCACCGGTTTGTAGATCAACGATGCCTGGGGCAGGAACTCGTATCGCTGGGTGTGGCGTTGTTGATTGCCGTTTTCGTCGAAGGCTTTTTCATCCAGACGCACTTCACGGCCCCCGAGGATGGTTTGCCATTGCTCGTTGAAGCGGATGCGGTCGGTGACGAACAGGCCGTACTGGCGGCTGTCGAGGCGCTTGTGTTTGTCGTTGAGCGGCACGTCGGTGGGGGTGAAGGTTGGGGCGTCGACGTTGATGTTGGAACTGCCGATGTATTCGTTGACCGATTTGCGCTTGTCGACCACCCGGCGGAAGGCGCTGGTGCCGAAGGTGAGTTCATGGCCCAGGCTACCGGTGTCGAACAGCCCGGTCATGGCTGCCTGCACTTCGTCGTCACGGCGAGTGTCGTCGGGGCTGCGGTAGTCGTAGATGTCGTAGTCGCCGGTAGGGCTGAAAAAGGCGGTGCCGCAATCGGTCACGTAGAAGCAACCATAGGCAAACGAACTGTAGTCATCGATCACCACCTTGCTGCGGGCGGCGCTGACACTGCCTTTCCACTGATCGCTGAAGCGGTACTCGAACTTGCCGTTAAGGTTCAGTGAATCAATGCCCACTTGCTTCGAACCGCTCTGGTGGCCCAGCAGTTTTTTTGGCGAGGCGTCGTGGGGCACTTCGGTGCCGCCCAGCAACTGGTAGCCCGGCACCGAACGTTGTTGCTTGTTCTGGTATTCCGCATCCAGCTGCAACACCGCGTCAGGGCTGATGTTCCAGTCGAACGCCAGGGACACAAAATCGCGCTGGCCATTGGCGTGTTCCACATAGGAATTGAGGTCTTCATGGGCCACGTTGGCGCGCAGGCCGAACTGCTGCTCGCTGCCAAACCAGCCGCCGACGTCGGTGGCGAGGTAGCCGCTGCCGCGATCGTCGGTGGAGACGGTCACCGAGCGCACATCTTCCGGGCGCTTGGTCACGTAGTTGATCACGCCGCTCGGCTCGGAAATCCCGCTTTGCAGGCCCGCCAGGCCCTTGAGCACTTCCACCTGTTGTTTGTTTTCCAGGGCGACGTTCTGCTCGCCCGTGATGGTGCGCCCGTTGATCTTGTAGCTGCTCGCCGCGTTCAGCGAGAAGCCGCGCACCACAAAATTCTCGTAGTAGCCGATGGGCGCGTAGCTGTCGCCCACCGAGGCGTCGTTGCGCAGTACTTCGCTGAGCAGGCGCGCTTGCTGGTCCTTGATCAGTGCGGCGTTGATCACCGTGATCGAAGCGGGTGTGTCCAGCAGCGGCGCGTCATCAAAGCCGCCCACCGAGGCGGTTTCACTGCGGTAGCCGGATTCATCCTGGCCCTGGACGTTCAACGCCGGCAGCTCGATTTCAGCCGCCAGGCTGTTGCCGATACCGCCGCTGAGCAGCAGGCCGAGGGCGAAACGTGAGGTAACGACGGGACGAAAACGCAAAACCATGGGGGCAGGGCCTTAAAGCGCGGGGCGGGGGGCGCATAAGCTAGGCATATCGGCTGTTTATTACAAGGCCGAGTGCAGGGCGAGGCGTCACGTACGGGCCGCGAACTACAGAATGTATCGTCTTCAGGAGCGCTTTGGAGGGCGCTTTGCTGATCTGCCGCTCAGGCAGGCGGCGCTAAAGTCGCAGGCTTAAATTGCAGATGGAACTGATGACATGACACTCTCCGCCTCACAAGACAATGCGCTGGCGCCACTGAACCGTGCGCTGCAAGACAGCCTGGTACTGACCCCGGCTGAGCATGGCGCAACATTGATACGCCAAAAATGGGGGGACGACGTTGACCCCGTCACCACTCAATTGGTGACTCTGGACTACGACTACCACGGCCATCCACCCATCAACGGTGTGCATCAGGGCCAGATTCGCTTCCGACAGTCACTGGTACAGGCCTTGCTCAGCGATTATCAAGCCGTGGCTGATGATCGTTTTGGAGAAACCGCCTTTGGCTTTTACACACCGCCAGCGGTAGGGCCAGAGATAAAAATCGTCAAGAATGTCGATGAGTTCGCCTACGTGGGCAGTGGTAATCACAGGGACTACGAGGGCATTTACCGTCGCAGCGATCCGCAGACTTACGGGCCTTCGACGCAGCTTGCGATCACTGCGGCGGACTACAAGAAATGGGTGTGGCTCCTCGAATACAAAGAGCTGTATCAGGACTACCTGGATCGTACGTTGCCATCGGACGCCGTGATAATGGGGAGCGCACCGTACCCTTTGCGCACCTCGATGAAGACGGCTTTTGTCATGGTTGCCTTTCTGCAACGGCTTGAGTCCAGTTTGACCCTGGCGGGCTTGCAGTTAGCATTGTCGGCGGCGGGGCTGGGAGATAACGAGGTTGAGTTTTCTGCCATCGACAAAACCCAATTGGAGCAACGTACGCACCCGGCGGCGCATGTCGAGGTGTCCCGGCTGGTGATCTACCGCTACACGGCGTGTGATATTTGGGTATTACGTCACCGTGTCAGCGCAATGGTGTTGCTGTATGTGCCCGGCAATTCGTCGCCGCTCCATCAGTTCGCAGATGTCAAGGCGTTGCGCGCATGGATTGTAGAACAGGGCAAGGTGCGAGAAAAAAGAACCGCTCTGGCGGAGCACTTCGCCAAGGACGACCGCATTGACGGCACTTTTCATGCCGGTGTACTGACGGCACTGGAGGCCATGGCCGAGTATCCGCGTCAACATCACCTGACCCGAGACTCCGGATTTTTCAACAATGACGGTTATTGGAACCCCGACGATTACATCACGCTGGACATCGTCCCCAACTCAGTCGATCCGTTTGCCGAACTGGTCAAGGTGTTCAAGCAGACAAGCCTGACCACTGCCCAGGAAGCGATACGCGATGATGCCGATGTCAATCGCGACAACTTGGCAGCGGTGGTCAACCCTGTCGTCGGATGGCTCAACCGCTGGGGCGCTCTGGCAATTTTCTTCCCCGGCGGTGAAGGGTTATTGGGCTTGGCCGGGCTGATTCAAGCCGCGCAAGGTGTGTCTGAAATCCTGGGTGCCGAAGGTCGCGATCAGGTTAACGAAGGCGTAACACGCACAGTCTTTGGCTTGCTCAATGCACTGCCGCTGCTGATCAAGGGCGGTACGGGGCTGGCAGACTCTGTGAGCGAGCCGTCGCGGGAACCCGCAGTATCTGACAAGACGCCGGCAGAGCCTGAAGCCCAGGAAAAACCAGCTGTTCAGTCGTCAACGCCTCAACCCGAGCCCCATGATGTGTTCATCCCACCCGGGGCGGAAGGGGTGCCAATCTCGCAGTGGACCCGTCCACAATTGATGCGTGGTTTTGGGCGAGCAGTGGAGGGCCTTTCGGACGAGAGGCTTGAGCTAATCCGTCAGGTCAGTGGCGTGACCGATGAACAATTGCGCCTGCAACTCACCACGGGTGCCCGACCCCAGGGGCTGCTGGCCGATACATTGCTGCGTTTCAATATCACCCAACGGGTAGAAGCCTATATCGTGCAACTCGGTAGCAGTGAGCTGCCACTGGGTGATATGCACAGATTACGCTGGTTGACGACGGATAAGGCGTGGCCGGCCGACGTCGGCTTGAGGCTGAAGGAGGGGGATCGTATCATCTGGGAAACGGGGACAACCGTGGCCAGGGGCGATGTGTTGACCATTGAAACAAAAAGCCCGTTTTTCCGGTCTTTGGCGCGTCGTCTGAGCGAGCAGGAAACCCGGCGTTTATTGGGTGAACTCCTGATGCCAGAAGCCCCTTACCCCTCTATTGACGTAAGGGTCCGACTGCTGCGCCTCAAGGCCCAGGCGATCGTTCGTGAACAGCGCGTATCCATGTTTGAGCGCTATTACCAAAACGTCACAAGCCCGCAGAGTGATCTGCAGAAAGCCCTCGGGCATGAATACCCATCGCTGCCTTCATCGATACTCGATCAACTATTAGCCTCACAGCGATTGAGCCCTGACAGCACACTGACCCTGGGCCAGATCAAGGCGTTGCTACAGCGCCTGGAACCGCAAGTGGCAGCCAGTGAGCAGGAGTTGCGCCTGGCTCGTGCATATGAAGGGGTCTATCTGAATACGGTACGCAATGCAGACAGCGACACGCTGCTGCTGCACAGCGCCCAGCGTATGCAGGGCTGGAGTCCTCGGCTGTCGATTACGGTCCGCGAAGGGGCGGCCAATGGGGCAGTGCTGGATCGGATCGGCGCGCCGTCCCTTGCAGAACAACGCACGATCATTCAGGAGGGAAATCTCTACAAATGCCCTGATTCAGTGCTGCAACCAGGCTATACCACAGACGATTTTGCCGACGCGATTTTACACAACCTGTCGAACGCAGAGTTAACCCAAATGGGTGTGCGGGCCGATAGCCTCGAACACTTCAAGTTCATGCTACGGCGCAATATCCTGGGTAGGCGCGATTTGGAAACGGTACTGCGTCGCCAGCAATTGCGAACTCCGTTTTTTGAGCCTGAAGAGGGCGGGTTGCGCGGCGGCGCAGGGGGCGTGCCAAGGGAAGTCCTGCAGACCGACAGAATGCTGGTTGACAGTTACATTCCGGGTTTCACGGATCAACAGGTCAGTGAGTTTATGGGCTGTTTCGATTGGCCTGGTGACGCGCAAGCCGAATTGCAGCGTATCAAGGATTCTGAGGCAGACCTGGAAGTGTGTCTTCAAGATTGGCTGCGGGACGACGTTCTAGAGGATGATTATTACACTAGCCTGGATGATCCTGACGCCGAAATTGATGAGCAAGACAAGCAAGCGTGGATGGACCGCGAGGGGGTATCCCGAAATGACATGAACGAGAGGCTCCGTCAGCTATACACGTGGCGTGGTCCGGACGCTCTCAAGGTCTATCGCGATGGTCGGATGGTTGGCTTCAAGTTTATGTTTGACGCTACACCTGAGGGCGGTTTTCCACGTCTGAACCCTGGCAGATTACCCAACGCACCTTTCGATGAAAGATTCGTCGAGTTCAACTCAGTGGTCGAGCTGAGTAAACCAGCGGTAATACAGGGATCGCAGCTTCACCTTTATTTAGGTTGCTTTCCACGTCTTGACACGCTCGAGCTTCAAGGCATTCCCGATGCCTTGATCCCGACCGATGTAGCAAAAATGAGCCGTTTGAGACACCTGAAGTTGACCGACGGGGCGCTGCAGATGGTGCCGGATAATAATGCGCTGCTCGGCAAGCTGACAACGCTGAAGTCACTTGACCTAAGCGGTAACCCCTTGGGGGCGGCGCCATCGATTGATACGCTGCCTGAATTACGCAGCCTCAGGCTTGATCGAACAGGGCTAGTGGATATTCCCCAAGCATTGGTTAACCGTAGGTCGCTGGAGTTTCTGGGGCTGGCGGGTAATCGGTTTACCTCTATTCCCCGAACGCTTGATTTAAGGTGGGGGCTGGACCTGAGCGAAAATCCCTTTGACGATCTGAACACCCTCCAGCGTCTGCTCGCGTTTCGCCAGGAAACCGGTTTCGAACTATGGATCGACACCAGCGCTGCGCCGCTGAACCAACCGGATGCCTGGGTCAGGGGCTTGCTTGAGCCTGATGCGGTCGCCAGAACGGCGCTATGGCAAAAAGTGGTGGCGCAGGAGCGGGGGGCCGATCCTCGCATCCCAGGCTACCTGTCGCGCTTTGCCAGAATGTCCATGACGCTCGATTACCGAGTGGGGTATGAAGGCTTGCGGAACCGACTGTGGGTATTTCTCAAGCGAGTTGCTTATGCGGATGAGCCACTTCGAATACGCCTACGCGGGATCAATCAGGATTTGGCGCAAACGGAAAACCCAAGAGTGCTTTTTGAAAGCCTCGAGCAGGCCATATTGAATTACGATGCCCTGAGGCAAGGCCATCCGATGTTTCAGTTGCCTAAACGTGCACGATTGGAATAACCGCACGCTGACGCTACAGCGGGTGAACGGTGATTCGGGTGGTGTTTCAGGGTTTCGCTGGGAAGCTCTTTGAACAGCGCTCGATAACTGCTGGAAAACCGCCCCAAATGCCAGAACGACCAGTTCATCGCGACCTCGGCCACGGTGGTGTTGGCGCCACTCAACAACTCCCGCCGTGCGCCGTTCAACCGGCGCAACCGCAACCACTGCGCGGGGCTCATGCCGGTGTAGGTTTTGAACCCCTGCTGCAACTGGCGCAAGGGCACACCGGCAATCTGTGCCAGTTCCAGCAGGTTCACGGATTCATCCGGCGCATCCGCCGCCCATTCGCCGATGCGTGCCATCAGCCGGCGTTCTTCGCTGCGTCGCTGCAATGAGCTGCGGTCCAGACCCACGCAGGCGTTGTCGAGGATAAACAGGCAGTCATCGAGCAGTTGCTGGGTGAGGGCGACGGGGTCGATTTCTGTAGACAGCCGTGTCAGCGTGCCACTCAGCCAGCGGGTGAACAGCGCATTCTGCTGGCAGTTCAGCGGCGCCATGAACAGGCCTTCGAGTTTCGCCACATCCAGCCCATGGCGTTGCACGAACTGCGGCCCGAACACCACCGCCACTTCTCGGTAGTTTTCCGGGGTGATCCAGGTGTTGTGGCTTTCGCCATTGAGCATGTACAGCGCGTTATCGCTGCCGTCGAAACAGAACGCCAACGAGCCTGGCGGTGCATTGAAATGCTGCTCCACGCGGGTGTTCATGCACTCTTCGTACACCTCCACGCCTTGCAGGTCGAGGTAGCGGATCTGCCCGGCAAAATGCCCTGGGGACATCTGCTGGTACTGCTGCACCCAACCGGGTGTCGCATTGCATTGAGCGGCCACATCACCGGTGGTGAAGGCCTGTACGCGCAAAGCTGTTGCCTGTGTCATGGGTAACCTGGGCGCACTCTATTGGTGCGTTGTGGGTCGTGCAAAGTGGATAGATGCCGCAGGGGCGACGGCATCAAGATAGACCTCAATGCGCCAGGAGTACAAGCCGGCGCATGCACCCAACCCATGACGAGGTCCTTATGAACGCCCCCTTCGATCAGCTGTCCGCCTGGCTGAAAGAACACAAGATTACCGAAGTCGAATGCGTGATCAGTGATTTGACTGGCATCGCACGCGGCAAGATTGCGCCCACCAACAAGTTCCTGCATGAGCGAGGCATGCGCCTGCCGGAAAGTGTGCTGCTGCAAACGGTAACCGGGGACTTTGTCGACGACGACATCTACTACGACCTGCTCGACCCGGCCGATATCGACATGGTCTGCCGCCCGGTGTCCAACGCCACCTATGTGGTGCCGTGGGCCATCGAACCCACGGCGATTGTGATCCACGACACCTTCGACAAGCAGGGCAACCCTATCGAACTGTCGCCGCGCAACGTGCTGAAGAAGGTCCTGCAGTTGTACACCGACCAGGGCTGGCAGCCGATCGTCGCGCCGGAAATGGAGTTCTACCTGACCCAGCGCTGCGAAGACCCGGACCTGCCGCTGAAAACCCCGGTAGGCCGCTCTGGCCGCGCCGAAACCGGTCGCCAGTCGTTTTCCATCGATGCGGCCAACGAATTCGACCCGCTCTTCGAAGATGTCTACGACTGGTGCGAAGCCCAGGGCCTGGACCTCGATACGCTGATTCACGAAGACGGCCCGGCGCAGATGGAAATCAACTTCCGCCACGGCGATGCCCTCGACCTGGCCGACCAGATCACTGTGTTCAAGCGCACCCTGCGCGAAGCCGCGCTCAAGCACAACGTGGCCGCCACGTTCATGGCCAAGCCGGTGGCCGACGAGCCGGGCAGCGCCATGCACCTGCATCAGAGCGTGGTCGACATCGCCACCGGCAAACCGGTGTTCGTCGACGCGGATGGCAACAAGAGTCAGCTGTTCCTGCACCACATCGGCGGCTTGCAGAAGTACATTCCCAAGCTGCTGCCGATGTTTGCGCCCAACGTGAACTCGTTCCGCCGCTTCCTGCCGGACACCTCGGCACCGGTCAACGTCGAGTGGGGCGAAGAGAACCGCACCGTTGGCCTGCGCGTGCCCACCTCCAGCCCCGACGCCATGCGCGTGGAGAACCGTTTGCCCGGCGCCGATGCCAATCCCTACCTGGCAATTGCGGCTAGTCTGCTGTGTGGCTACCTCGGCATGATCGAGCAGATCGAACCCAGCGCGCCAGTGGAAGGGCGTGCCTACGAGCGCCGCAACCTGCGCCTGCCGTTCACCCTCGAAGATGCGCTGGCACGCATGGAGGATTGCCACACGGTCAAGCAGTACCTGGGCGACAAGTTCGTGCGGGGCTACGTCGCGGTCAAGCGTGCCGAGCACGAGAATTTCAAGCGGGTGATCAGTTCCTGGGAGCGTGAGTTCCTGCTGTTGAGCGTCTAAAAAAACCAAAAAAAGGGGTGTCGATATGCGTCTTGTGAAACAACTTCTCCCGCTGGCCCTGGTGGCCGCATTCAGCAGCGCCAGCCAGGCGGCGCCGACGGTCAGCGTCTATAACTGGACCGACTATATCGGCGAGACCACCCTGGCCGACTTCCAGGCCAAGACCGGGATCAAGCCGATCTACGACGTGTTCGACTCCAATGAAACCCTGGAGGGCAAGTTGCTCGCCGGGCGCACCGGCTATGACGTGGTGGTGCCGTCCAACCACTTCCTGGCACGCCAGGTAAAGGCTGGTGCGTTCCTCAAGCTCGACCGCGCGCAACTGCCCAACTTCAAGAACCTCGACCCCAAGCTGCTCAAGCTGCTGGAAAAAAATGACCCCGGCAACGCGCACTCGGTGCCTTACCTGTGGGGCACCAATGGCATCGGCTATAACGTCGACAAGGTCAAGCAGGTGCTGGGCATTGACCATATCGATTCGTGGGCGGTGCTGTTCGAGCCTGAGAACATCAAGAAACTCAACCAATGCGGCGTGGCCTTCCTCGACTCGGCGGACGAGCTGTTCCCGGCGATTCTCAACTACATGGGCAAGGACCCGCGCAGCGAGAACCCCGAGGACTACAAGCAGGCCGAGGCCAAGCTGCTGACGTTGCGGCCGTACATCACCTACTTCCATTCTTCCAAGTACATCTCGGATTTGGCCAACGGTGATATCTGCGTGGCCTTCGGTTATTCCGGCGACGTGTTCCAGGCCGCCAACCGCGCCAAGGAAGCCAAGAACGGGGTGAACATCGCCTATTCGATTCCCAAGGAAGGCTCCAACCTGTGGTTCGACCTGCTGGCGATTCCCGCCGACGCGAGCAATCCGAAAGAAGCCCATGCCTTTATCAACTACCTGCTCGACCCTGAGGTGATCGCCAAGGTTAGCGCCTCGGTGGGGTATGCCAACGCCAACCCGGCCGCCAAGGCGTTCATGGACCCGGAACTGGTGAACAACCCTGAGGTGTACCCGTCTCAGGAGGTGCTCGACAAACTCTATATTTCCACCACGCCGACCCCGGCGACCATGCGCCTGATGACCCGCGCCTGGAGCAAAGTGAAGACCAACAAATGATGCCGTCGACTGACCACGCCCGGTCTTACTACCGGGCCACGGCCAACGCCCTGACGGAGCGCCCCGCATTGGGCGCCGACCTGACCGCCGATGTGTGCGTGATCGGCGGCGGGTTCACCGGTGTGAATACCGCCATTGAACTGGCCCAGCGTGGGCTTTCGGTGATTTTGCTGGAAGCCCGGCGCATCGGCTGGGGCGCCAGCGGGCGCAATGGCGGGCAGTTGATTCGCGGTATCGGTCATGACGTGTCGGGCTTCGCCAAGTATGTTGGCGGGGAGGGCGTGCGTTACCTGGAGCGCGCCGGCATCGACTCGGTGGCGTTGGTGGGCGAGCGTATTCGTGAGCACAACATCGACTGCGACCTGCGCTGGGGTTTTTGCGAATTGGCCAATACCCCGGCGCAATTTGCAGCGTTCAAGGGCGAGCAGGCGCACCTGGCGGCGCTGGGCTATGCCCACCAAACCCACCTGATGGGGCCGCAGGATATGCCGCAAGTGGTGGGCTCGGCGGTGTATGCCGGAGGCTTGGTAGACATGGGCTCCGGGCATCTGCATCCGCTGAATCTGGTGCTGGGTGAGGCGCAGTTGGCCGAATCCCTCGGGGTGCGGATTTTCGAACATACCGAAGTCCTCGAACTGATCCACGGCGACAGGGTGCAGGTGCGCTGCGCTGGCGGCAGCGTGCGTGCCGACCACCTGGTGCTGGCGTGCAATGCCCATCTGGAGGAACTGGAGCCGCGCTTGAGCGGCAAGGTGCTCCCGGCGGGCAGTTATATCATCGCCACCGAGCCTTTATCCGAGGCGATGGCCAACCAGTTGATCCCACAGAACCTCGCGCTGTGCGACCAGAAAGTCGGCCTGGATTATTACCGGTTGTCCGCTGACCGCCGTCTGTTATTCGGCGGCGCTTGCCATTACTCCGGCCGCGATCCGGCGGACATCGCCGCCTATATGCAACCGAAAATGCTCAAGGTGTTCCCGCAACTGGCCCATACCGCCATTGAGTTCCAGTGGGGCGGCAAGATCGGCATTACTGCCAACCGCTTTCCGCAGGTGGGCCGGTTGAAGCAGTACCCGAATGTGTTTTATGCCCAGGGCTATTCCGGGCATGGGCTGAACGTGACCCACTGGTGCGCCAGGCTGCTGGCCGAAGGTATCCACGCCGGCCACAGCACGGGCCTGGATATTTTCAGCCAAGTGCCACACATGACCTTTCCGGGTGGTAAGGCGCTGCGCTCGCCGCTGCTGGCGTTGGGGATGTTGTGGTATCGGTTGCGGGAATTGATCTAACCGACACCACAATCTAAATGTGGGAGCGAGCAAGCCCGCTCCCACAGTTTTGAACGGCGTCAGGCCTTGGGCTCCGTGAGTACCTTGCGGAAGGTTTCCACCAGTGGCCGCAGGTTGATCCGATGCCACGCCGCCCACAGCGGCGTGGTGTAGCTCAGCCATGGCAACTCCCGCAACACCACGCCGGGCGGGGCATTGCGGCTCAGGCCCTTTTGCACCATGGCCACGCCCAGGCCCGAAGCGACCAGGCCCAAGGCGGTAAACGGTTCACCGGCTTCCATGGGGATCTGCGGGGTGAAACCGGCGCGGATGCAGGCGGCGATAAAGTCATCGGTGGGGTGTGCGCCGGGTTTGCGCTGTACGCCGATCCATTCCTGATCAGCCAGGTGTTCGGGCAGCAACTCGCTTTGGCGTGCCAATGGGTGGTGTTCAGGCAGGGCCAGCAGCATCGGGTCATCCAATACTTGCAGTGCGATCAGGTCGGGATCATCGTCGGCCGGCGGCTCGTTCACCAGCGCGATATCCAGGCTGCGCTGGCGCAGGCCTTCCAGTTGTTCGAGAGAGGGCAGGTTGTACAGCTTGATATGCACGGTGGGGCGGTCGTCGCGCAGGATGCGCAGGGCATTGGGCAACACACCGGCATGCATGGCGTTTTCGATGTAGCCGATGCACAGCCCACCTTCTTCACCACGGCCCAGGCGCTTGCCCAGGGACTCCAGGCGGTTGGCGTGGGTCAGCAGCGCTTTGGTTTCAGCCAGGAAGGTCTGGCCGTCACGGGTCAGGCGGATGCGTTGCTGGCTGCGTTCGAACAGGGTCAGGCCCAGGCGCTCTTCCAGCTGGGCTATCTGCCGGCTCAGCGGCGACTGGGAGATGTGCAGGCGTTCGGCAGCACGGCCGACGTGTTCTTCTTCGGCGACCACTTCGAAGTAGCGCAGTTGGCGGAGATCGATCATGTTAGACCTACGAGGACTCAAGTTGGTCGTAGTATGTCTTGGACGGTCCGATATCTGCAATCTAGGATCTGCTCAACGGTCACAGCGACCCCTGAACCCATTGAGGATCCACCATGAGCTTGAAAGACAAACTCCCAGGCCAGCTCGGCTTTGGCACCGCACCGCTGGGCAACATGTTCCGCGCGATTCCTGAAGACGAGGCCCAGGCCACCGTGGAGGCCGCCTGGAACGCCGGCGTGCGTTACTTCGACACCGCGCCGTTCTACGGCTCGGGCCTTTCGGAAATCCGCCTGGGCCAAGCGCTGTCGCAGTACAACCGCGATGATTTCGTGCTCAGCACCAAGGTCGGCCGGGTGATCCTCGACGAAGTCGAAGACAGCGCGCGTGACCTCGGCGAAAAAAGCGGCGTGTTCGAACACGGCCGCCCGAACAAGATGCTCAACGACTACAGCGCCGACGCCACCTTGCGCTCCATCGAAGACAGCCTGATCCGCCTGAACACCGATCGCCTGGACATCGTGTGGATTCACGACATCGCCCAGGACTTCTACGGCGACCAGTGGCTGGAGTACTTCAACCAGGCCTGCACCGGCGCTTTCAAAGTGCTGACCCGCCTGCGCGAAGAGGGCGTGATCAAGGCTTGGGGCCTGGGCGTGAACCGCGTCGAGCCGTGCGAATTGACCCTGGACCTTACGGAAGCGCAACCCGACGGCTTTTTGCTGGCCGGCCGCTACACTCTGCTGGACCACGATCGCGCCCTGCAACGCCTGATGGACGCGGCTGTGGCACAGAACGTCGAAATCGTCGTCGGTGGCCCCTACAGCTCCGGCATCCTTGCCGGTGGCGCGCACTTCGAATACCAGAAAGCCAGCCCGGCGATCATCAGCAAGGTCGAGCAGATCAAGGCGATTGCCCAGGCATTTGGTGTGAGTGTGAAAGCCGCCGCGCTGCAATTCTCCCTGGCCCATCCGGCCGTGGCGGCGGTAATTCCGGGTGCCAGCCGTCCGGGCAGGATTGCCGAAGACGTTGCCGCGTTGTCAGAAAAAGATCCCGGCAGCCTTCTGGCAGGCCTTGCGCGACGCCCGATTGATCTCGGATCGTGCACCACTGCCGCTTTAACTTCAGGAGTTTCAACCATGAAAATTGATGTAAGCGGCAAAGTAGCGATTGTCAGCGGCAGCACCGCTGGAATTGGCCTGGGCATCAGCCAGGCGCTGGCGCAGTCCGGCGCCACGGTGGTGGTGATCGGGCGCGATGCGGGCAAGGTGGATGACGCCTTGGCGAGTATCCGCCAGGCTGTTCCCGGTGCTGACCTGCGTGGTTTGGTGGCGGATCTCGGTACGGCTGAAGGTGCAGAAAAACTCTTCGCCGCCGAACCGCGTGCCGACATCCTGGTCAACAACCTGGGCATCTTCAACGATGTGGATTTTTTTGAAGCCCCGGACAGCGAGTGGACACGCTTCTATGAGGTCAATGTGATCTCCGGCGTGCGCCTGGCGCGGCATTACACGCCGGGCATGGTCGAGCAGGGCTGGGGGCGGGTGATTTTCCTGTCGTCGGAGTCCGGCGTGGCGACCCCGGCGGACATGATCAACTACGGCGTGACCAAGAGCGCCAACCTGGCGGTGTCCCATGGTTTGGCCAAGCGCCTGGCGGGCACCGGCGTGACGGTAAACGCGGTGTTGCCTGGGCCGACCTTTACCGACGGTCTGGAGCAGATGCTCAAGGACGCCACCGCAAAATCGGGGCGCAGTGCGCGGGACGAGGCGGATGTGTTTGTGCGTAACGCACGGCCGACCTCGATCATCCAGCGCGCGGCAAATGTGGATGAAGTCGCCAACCTGGTGGCGTACATTGCTTCACCCCTGTCGTCTGCCACCACCGGTGCCGCGCTGCGGGTCGACGGTGGTGTGGTCGACAGCATGGCCATCTGAATTGTTTTTCATTTTCTGGAGTAATTAACGTGGCAACAGCGTCTTCTGTGATTGAAATCCCGGTTTCGGCCGATCAGGTCTGGCAATTGGTCGGCGGCTTCAACAGCCTGCCGGATTGGCTGCCGTTCATTGTCAAAAGCGAGCCAAGCGACGACGGCCGCGTGCGTCACCTGCAAACTGCCGACGGTGGTGTGGTGGTGGAGCGGTTGCAGAGTTTTGACAACGTCGGGCGTACCTACAGCTACACCATCGAGCAGTCACCGTTCCCGGTGAGTGCGTACCTGGCGACCTTGCAGGTTGAGGCCTTGACCGAGTCGTCGGCGAAAGTGACCTGGTCGGGTGTGTTCACGCCGGCGGCGGGGACCACGGATGCGGCGGTGGAGGAGTTGTTTACCGGGGTCTACAGCGGTGGGTTGGAGGCGTTGCGCGCCAATTTCCCAGGCTGATCCGCGTCCCCTGTAGGAGCCGGCTTGCCGGCTATTACAGGGTTTTGTGGTGCTTGTGTTATTCGGGCATAAGCTGCTGGCGGCATTCCAGGACTAATCTGGCACCGCCTTGCTCGCTGGTACCCACTTCCAACTTGAACCCATGCAAGTTGATGATCGCCGCCACAATCGACAGGCCCAACCCGAACCCGCCTTGCTGGTCGCTTTCATCCACACGATAGAAGCGCTGGAACACCGCGTCACGTTCCGCCGCGGGTATGCCGGGGCCGGAGTCGTGCACTTCAATGCGCGTGCTGCCGGCATCATTGACCCCGCGCAAGATCACTTCGCCGCCTGGCGGGGAGAACTTGATCGAGTTGCTCAACAGGTTGGCCAGGGCCTCGAACAGCAAGGCGCGGTCGCCGGTGATCCACGGCAGGGATTCCGGGGTTTCGAGGCGCAATTGCAGCTCGCCTTCTTCGGCCAGGGGCAGGTAGAAGTCGTGCAACTCGCGCAACAGCGGCAACGGGTCCATGACCAGAAAACCTGAGCGACGCTGGTGGTCTTCCAGTTCGGAGATACGCAACAGCCCGCGAAAGCGCGCCATCAGGGTGTCGGTTTCGGCAATCGCGTCATCCAGTTTCACCGCGTAGTCCGACTCCGCCTCGGCCTCCTGCTTGATCCGGTACAGCTGCGCACGCAGGCGCGTCAGCGGGGTGCGCAGGTCGTGGGCGATGTTGTCGCACACGCCCTTGACCTCATTCATCAACTTCTCGATGCGATCCAGCATGGCGTTGACGATGGCCGCGAGCATGTCCAGTTCGTCGCGTCGGTTTGACAGCGGCAGGCGGTGGGTCAGGTCGCCGGCGACGATGGCTTCGGCACTGGCCTGGATCCCGCGGATTCGCCGCAACGGGCGTCGACGCAATAAGTGCCAGCCGGCAGCGCCAGGGATAATTGTCAACGAAAGCGCCCACAGCAGGGCATGCCAGATGATCCGGGTCACGCCGAACAGCGAACCGTTGGCGCGCACCAGCACCAGCCAGCGGCCGTCTTCGGTGTGGGTGGCGACGGCGTCGCAGCTGTCCTTGGGCAACTTGGGGTCGTCGGAGTCGACGCAATTGGCCAGGGCGTGGATCTTGCCGTCCAGCGGCAGGTCGGGCGGTACCGCGCGAATTGGTCCGCTCAACGGGCGAAATTGCTCGTCGAACAAGCCGTAGGCGTCCACGCCCTTCATGTCGAAGGTCATGCTGGTGGTCAGAGCTTCCACCAGTTCCTCGCCGTCAAAGCGCTGGAACAAGTGCTGGCGCTGCATCAGGGAATGGCGCGACAGGTCGCCCAGGTAACCCGACACCTCGTAATACAGCACCCCCATGAGGATGCAGCTCCACGCCACGAACAACGAACTGTACAGCGCCAGCAAACGGCTGCTGGAAGAGCGCCAGCCCTTAGAGGGGTTCAGCAATGACATAACCGGAACCTCGTACCGTGCGGATCAGCGGCGTGAGGCCCGGTGGGTCGATCTTCTTGCGCAGACGGCCGATGTGCACGTCGATCAGGTTAGTGCCGGGGTCGAAGTGATAGCCCCAGACTTCTTCGAAGATCATCATCCGCGACAGGATCTGCCCGGTGTTGCGCATCAGGAATTCCAGCAACTTGTATTCGGTGGGCAGCAGGCTCAGGGGCTGATCGGCGCGACTGGCTTCGCGGCTGATCAGGTTCAGCTCCAGGTCGGCCACGCGCAGGGCGGTTTCGAACTCCTGGACCGTGCTTTTGCGCCGCAGCAGCACTTCGACGCGGGCGGCCATTTCATCCGAAGCGAACGGTTTGGTGAGGTAATCATCACCGCCGGCACGCAGGCCGCGTACACGCTCATCCACGTCGGAGAGGGCGCTGATCATCAGGATCGGCGTCGACACACCAATCGTGCGCAGCGTGGTGACGATGGCCAACCCATCGAGCTCCGGCAGCATGCGGTCGAGGGTGATCAGGTCGTAATCGCCACTCACGGCGCGGACCAGGCCTTCGCGGCCGTTGTCTACCCAATCTACATCCAGTCCATGGCTACTCAGCTCGGCGACGATCTCGCGGGCCGTTACGGCGTCATCCTCGATGGTCAAAATACGGGTCATAGGATTACCTGGTGAGCGATTCACACTAGAAGTACGGGCATTTTGCCAAGAAATGGCTGAACGCTTCCTAAATAAAACTTCATGTTGGCAACACTGACACAGATTTCATGGTTGCAGACGACTGTAGTGAGCGGGCAAGCCCGCTCACTACAGAGAATGCATAACGCCCGCCTCAAACGGTCAATTCTTGCAAGTTGCATGGTTTATAGAAGTTCAAATTAGTTAACTCGTTGAAATATATGAATTTTTAATTTCGTGGCGACTGGCATGGTGCCTGCACTGTCCCTTTTGAGACTTGTAACACTATTTTTCTGCCTTGGAGCACAACAACAATGATCACATCCTCATCCACGCTGCAAGAGTCGAGCACGCTCTCCGGGGTTTCCTGGGGGGCGATTTTTGCCGGGGCGGCCGCTGCGGCCGCGTTGTCGCTGATCCTGGTACTGCTGGGTTTCGGCCTGGGCTTTTCGGCGGTGTCGCCGTGGGCTGACAGCGGTATCAGTGCCAAGGGGCTTGGCATTTCCACGATTGTCTGGCTGGCGTTTACCCAAATCGTCGCGTCAGGGCTGGGCGGCTACATCGCCGGTCGGTTGCGTGTGAAGTGGGCGAATATGCACGGCGATGAGGTGTACTTTCGCGACACTGCCCATGGTTTCCTGGCCTGGGCTGTCGCTACATTGATCACTGCGGTACTGGTGGTCGGTTCGGTGAGCAGTGTCGTCAGCGGCGGCGTGAAAGCCGGTGCCAGCGTCGCAGCCGGTGCGGCCAGCGGCATCACCCAAGCCGCTGGCAGTGCCGCCAAAGGTGTCAACGGCGGCGACTTCGATTACTACGTCGACAGCCTGTTTCGCGACGACCGTCCGGTCGCCGTCAGCGATGACGCCGCCCATGGTGTGGTTGCCCGCATCTTCACCCGCACCCTGAGCAACGACGGCCAACTGGCCCCTGAAGACCGTGCCTACCTGGCCCAGTTGATCAGCCAGCGCACCAACCTCAGCCAGGCAGATGCCGAAGCGCGTATCGACAAAGTCTACGGCGATGCCCGCAAAGCGGTGGAAGACGCCAAGCTCAAAGCCAAGCAAGCCGCTGATACCGCCGCCAAGGTCGCTGCCTATACCTCGCTGTGGACCTTTGTCGCCCTGTTGATCGGCGCGTTCTTCGCCAGCTTCGCAGCCACCTTTGGCGGTCGCCGTCGCGATGCCGTGGTGTATGTCGAAACCGAACACTTCGTCCGTTAATTATTAGGAGAACAAGATGCGCTCATTACTGCTTTGGTTCCTCGGTGTGCCTATTCCGGTGATCATCCTGATCGCGATCTTCATGCACTGATTGTTGCGTTACCCGAGCCGCGCCTGAGCAACAGGCGCGGCTTTTTGCTGCAAGGCCAGCCAGCTTGCCACCAGCCACACACTTGCCAGTGCCGTCATCATCACCAACGGTGCCGACGTGCCATCGGACAACAGTCCGGTCGCCCAACTGCTCACAGCCGTCAGGAACATCTGGGTGAAAAAGAACAACCCGGATGCCGTTCCCGCGATTGCACCATAGGGCTGCAGCACCGACAGCTGACAGGCCGGAATCACCATCCCCACCGACACCATGATCAGTACCATCGGCAGCACGATCGCCAGCCATTCCCCTGGCAGCGCGACGGTCGCCAGCGCGAGAATCCCACTGCCCAGCACGTTCACGCCTATGCCGGCGACGATCAAACGGTCTGCCTCGAAGCGCCGCACCAGCCGACGAAACAGGTTCGCGCCCAGCATGTAGCCGCTGATCGTGGCTGCGAATACCAGTGCGTAAGCAGTCGCGGACAGATCAAACCCCCGTTGCAGCAACGCCGATGACTCGCTGATAAACGGAAAATAGGTGCTGTACACGCAACCGATCGCCAGGGAATAACGCAGGAAGTAGCGGTCACGCAGCAGTTGGCCGTAGAGGCGCAGCAACCCACGCGGCGGGGCGGCGGCGACTTCCGGCGGGCGGGTTTCAGGCAGGCGGCGATACACCACCAGGCACAGCACAGCTCCGATTACGCCCAGCAGCACAAACAACCCGCGCCAGTTGATGAACGGCAGCACCAGGCTACCCAGTACCGGCGCGGCCATTGGCGAAATTGCCATCGCCATGGAGATCAGACCGAGCAGGCGTGCCTGTTCGTCGCGGTCGAAGTAATCGCGCACGATCACACGGCCGATCACGGTGGTGCAACAGCCACCCAAGGCTTGGAACAGTCGGGCGATGATCAGCACGGCGATGTTGTCAGCCAGGGCACAAGCTGCCGTGGCGAGGACATACAGAAACAACCCTGCCAGCAACACCGGACGACGACCAAAGCGGTCAGTGAGCGGGCCACTGACCAGCAGCGAAATCGCCGAGCCGAGGGCGTACAGCGTCAGGGTCAGTTGCAACTGGCTGTCGCTGGTCTGGAAGTAATCGGCCATAGCGGGCAGGGCCGGCAGGTGCATGTCCAAGGTGATGCGTGGCAAGGCGATGAGCACGGTCAGCAGCACCAGCCAGAACCCGGTGGAGAGGGCGCGTTGAGTCATGGGACGTCTCGATGCAAAGAGTAGAGCCCGGACTCTAGTCGCATTGTGGTTTAATCATTAGGACCACTTGTGCCTTGTTCGATAGGACCACTATGAGCCGAGGAAAAACCGCATCCGCCCTCGATTTGCCGCGCCCCGACACGCTGGAGGCGGGCAAGCAGCAGGGCGCCTACGAAGCCTTGCGCGGTGCGATCCTGAACCGCCAACTGCCGGCGGGCAGCCGTTTGCCCTCCACGCGGAGCCTGGCCGAACGCTGGCGGGTTTCCCGTGGCACGCTGGAAGCCGTGTTCGACCGCCTGCACAGCGAAGGCTACGTGCAGCGGGTCGCCGGGTCCGGCACGCGGGTGTGCGCGGTGATCCCCGAGCAGTTCATCGCCGCACCGTTGGCCAAGGACATACCCCGTCGGCCTGTGGAGTCTGATCTGCCGGACAGTGGTGTGCAGAGTCATGTGCCCTTTGTCGCACGGCGCCCGGATGCCAGCCTGTTCGATCTGAAGAGCTGGGCCCGCTGTATCACCCGTGGGCTGTTGTCAGTCGGGCCGGGCGTGTTGGAAGCGTCACATCCCGCCGGCCTGCCCGAGTTGCGCGCGCAGATCGCCGACTACCTGCGCAGCTATCGCGGCCTGCATTGCGAAGCCGATGAAGTGATTGTCACCACCGGCATCCGCCACGCCCTGGACCTGATCGCGCGCAGCGTGCTCAAGGCCGGCGATAGGGCCTGTGTCGAGGATCCCGGCTACCTGCCAGCACGGCGCCTATTCACGCTGGCAGGCGCCAATGTGCAGGGCATCTCCGTCACCGCCGAGGGCCTCGATACCGCGCAACTTCCGGAGACAGCCCGCTTGGCCTACGTCACCCCGGCGCACCAGGCGCCCCTGGGCATGACGCTGTCGGTGTCCCGTCGCCTGGCGCTGCTGGACTGGGCAGCCCGCGCCGACGCCTGGGTGGTCGAAGACGATTACGACAGCGAGTACAACTACAACACTGCGCCACTGGCCGCCCTCAAGTCCCTGGATTCGGCCGACCGCGTGATCTACTGCGGCAGCTTCAACAAGAACCTGTTCCCCGGTTTGCGCGTGGGCTTCATGGTGGTGCCCAAGGCGTTGCGTCGTGGGCTGTTGCGCACCTTGCAACTCACCGGGCATTCGGTGGGGGCCACTGATCAATTGGGATTGGTGGAGTTCTTGCGCAGCGGTGCCTTCGTGCGTCATCTACGTGCTTCGCGCCAGGCGTACCAGGCCCGTCGCGATGCGTTGTTGGAATGCCTGGGTGGGCACTGCGCGGTCAGCGGCGAGCAGGCAGGGTTGCATTTTGTGGTGTGGCTGCCAGGTGGTGTCGAAGAGGGCGATTTCTGCAACCATGCCGCCGAAGCCGGGTTGACGCTGCAGCCTCTGGGCAAGTTCTGTCACGGCGTGAGCTTGCCGCCGGCGGTGATCATCGGCTACACCGCGTTGACCCTGGCCCAGATCCGCTTTCACGGCCGAGTTCTCACGCAATTGTTAATAGCGGCTTAACCCGTGCTTGGCTAGACTCGCGCCCCATGAGCCGCCTTCTACGCGTCATCCTCGTCATGCTTTTAAGCCTCACGCTTCCCCTGACCGGGATGGCGGGTGTGCCGTCGAGCACCGAACCTTGCCCGATGAAGATGTCGGACATGCAGGTGATGACCGACATGAACCCGGACTGCTGCCAGGACGGCGTCGATCATGGCAAGGCTTGCAAACCCGGCCAGGAATGCAAGACCGGCGGCCTGTTGCAACTGTCCCTGCCGGTGCTCACGGCGCCGTTGACCCTGGCCCATCCGCTGCTCGTCAGCGCCGCTTCGGACTTCATCCCCGACCGCACGCCGTCCGGCGTCTGGCGCCCACCCCGTTCCTGATTCCTGTTGCACCTCAAGACGCATCCCTGATCGGGATGGCTTTGCTGTGGGCCGCGTAATGCGGCGCGCAGCGCAACGGAACAGGAATCTTCAACATGAATCCCCTCTACATGCGCGCCCTGGTGGTGGGCGTGCTGGCGTGGCCGGCGTGGGCGAGTGCGCTGACCCTGGACGACGCCCTGCGCCTGGCGCAGAACAACGCACCGTCGCTCGCTGCTGAGTCGGCCAAGTTGCAGGCCGCGACCCAGGCGGCGATCCCGGCGGGTGAATTGCCCGACCCGAAGCTGGTGGTTGGCCTGCAGAACTTCCCCATCGGTGGGCCCAATCGCGGCACGTTGTATGGCGATGACATGACCGAACAAATGATCGGTATCCAACAGCAGGTGCCCAGCCGCGACAAGCGCAAGGCGCGTATCGAACTGGCCGATGCCACGGTGGAACGCACCGCGGCTGAAGGTCGGATCGAACGCCTGAACGTGCGCCAGGCCACGGCCCAGGCCTGGATCCGTGCCTATGCGGTGGAACGCAAGGAGGCCTTGTTCAAGGACTTCTACCAGCAGAACCGCCTGCTGCAAGACAGCGTGCGTGCGCAACTGGCCGGTGGTCGCGGTCAGCCTTCGGATGCGGTGATACCGCGACAGGAAGCCGCCGAACTGGCCGGGCGTGAAGACGAACTGACCCAGCAACGCGCCCAGGCCCGCGCGGCGCTCAAGCGCTGGATCGGCCCGGCCGCCAATGAAGCACCCAGCGGCCAGCTGCCCAACTGGCCCATCGACGGGCGTTATAACCTGCATCAACACCCTGAGCTACAAGCCTTTGCACCGCGCACCCGCGAAGCCGAAGCGCGGTTGCGCGAAGCCAAGGCGCAAAAGACGTCGGACTGGAGTTGGGAAGTGGACTACCAGCACCGTGGCCGTGAATACGGCGATATGGTCAGCCTGCAATTGAGTTTCGACCTGCCGATCTTCCCCGGTCGCCGGCAAAACCCCCGGATCGCCGCCAAGCAAGCCGAACTGGATCAACTGGACGCCGAGCGCGAAGCGGTCACTCGCGAACACACCCAGCAACTGGATGATGACCTCGCGCAATACCAACGCCTGGACCGCGCCGTGCAGCGCAGCCAGGACAGTCTGGTGCCCCTGGCCGAAGAGAAGGTCGCACTGAGCCTGGCCGGTTATCGCGCTGGCAAGGGTGACTTGCTCAACCTGGTCAGTGCCCGCCGTGAGCTGGTCGAGGCCCGTTTCAAACAGATCGATGCCCTTGAGCAACGTGCCTTGGTTGGCGCGCAGCTGTATTTCGCCTACGGAGAAGCTTCCCATGATTAATCGACTCCTCGCAGTGGCGTTGTTGGGCGGCGGCCTGGGCGCTGGTTACTGGCTGGCGCAGGCACCGGCTCCGGTCGCGGCCATGGCCGACAACAAACCGGCGCTGTACTGGTATGACCCGATGTACCCACAGCAGAAATTCGACAAGCCCGGCAAATCGCCTTTCATGGACATGCAATTGGTGCCGCGTTACGCGGAAGGCGCCGCAGACAGCGCCGCCGTGCAGATCGACCCCCGTGTGGCGCAAAACCTCGGTGTGCGCCTGGCTACGGTCACCCGTGGTGTGTTGGCGTCCACACTGGACCTCTCCGGCATCCTCGCCTTCAATGAGCGCGACGTCGCCGTGGTACAGGCGCGGGCCAGTGGTTTTGTCGAGCGCGTGTATGACCGCGCGCCAGGGGATGTACTCAAGGCCGGTGCGCCTCTGGCTGACCTGTTGATACCCGAATGGGCGGCGGCTCAGGAAGAATTCCTGGCCTTGCGCCGCAGCGCGGATGCGAGCTTGTTGGGGGCAGCGCGTCAGCGTTTGCGCCTTAGCGGCATGCCCGCCGGGTTGATCGCGCAGATGGAGCGCAGCGGCCGTGCGCAATCGGTAATGACCGTCATCAGCCCCATCGGCGGTGTGGTGCAAACCCTCGACGTGCGCGAAGGCATGACGATGGCGGCGGGGCAGACCCTGGCGCGCATCAATGGCCTGGATCGCCTGTGGTTGCAGGTCGCCGTGCCGCAATCTCAAGGTGCGACCCTGGCTGTGGGGCAGGCGGTGGAGAGCCGCTTTGTCGGGCTGCCGGGGCAAGTCGTCAAGGGCACCGTCAGTGCCATTCTGCCGGCGATTGCCGGCGACAGCCGTACCGTGCAGGTTCGCGTTGAACTGCCCAATACAGACGGCACCTTGCGCCCCGGCATGACCGCCCAAGTGCGTTTGGCGCAATCCTCCCCGCAATCCGTGCTGCAAGTGCCCAGCGAAGCGTTGATCCGTACCGGTAAACGCACGTTGGTGATGCTGGCCGAGGAGGGCGGGCATTACCGTCCGGTGGATGTCGAGGTCGGCGCGCAAAGCCAGGAGATGACGGTGATCCGCAGCGGTTTGCAGGAAGGCCAGCAGGTGGTCGCGTCCGGTCAATTCCTGCTGGACTCTGAAGCCAGTTTGCGCGGGATTATCCAACCATGATCGCCTTATTGATTCGTTGGTCAGTCGCCAACCGTTTTCTGGTAGTGCTCGCGACGTTGTTTGTCACGGCCTGGGGCGTCTGGGCGGTGCAAAATACGCCGGTCGACGCACTGCCGGACCTCTCCGATGTGCAGGTGATCATCCGCACGCCGTATCCCGGCCAGGCGCCGCAGATCGTGGAAAACCAGGTCACCTACCCGATGACCACCACCATGCTCTCGGTGCCGGGCGCCAAGACCGTGCGCGGGTTTTCATTCTTCGGCGACAGCTACGTCTATGTGCTGTTCGACGAAGGCACCGACCTGTATTGGGCGCGCTCGCGGGTGCTGGAATACCTCAGCCAGTTGCAGGCGCGCTTGCCCGCATCGGCCAAACCGGCGTTGGGGCCGGACGCCACTGGCGTTGGCTGGATCTACCAGTACGCATTGGTTGACCGCAGCGGCCAGCATGACCTGGCGCAGTTGCGTGCCTTGCAGGACTGGTTCCTCAAGTTCGAACTCAAGACCCTGCCCAATGTGGCCGAAGTCGCGACCATCGGCGGCCAGGTCAAGCAGTACCAGGTGCAGCTCGATCCGCTGGCCCTGGCCAGTCGCGGCATTACCCAGGCACAGGTGGTGGATGCCATCGGCAAAGCCAACCAGGAAACCGGCGGCTCGGTACTGAACATGGGCGAGTCCGAGTACATGGTGCGGGCGTCCGGTTACCTAAAGTCGCTGCAGGATTTTCGTGGGATTCCCTTGCGGCTGGACACGAATAATGTGCCCGTGACGCTTGGCGACGTCGCAACCATTCAGCTGGGCCCGGACCTGCGCCGGGGCGTGAGCGAGCTGGACGGGGAGGGCGAAGCCGTGGGCGGGGTGGTGATCCTGCGCAGTGGCAAGAACGCGCGGGAGGCCATCGCCGCCGTCAAGACCAAGCTTGAGCAACTGAAAAGCAGCCTGCCGCCCGGCGTGGAGATCGTCACCACTTACGACCGCAGCAAACTCATCGACCGCGCCGTGGACAACCTCAGCCACAAGCTGCTGGAAGAGTTCGTGGTGGTGGCGCTGGTCTGTGGGATTTTCCTATGGCACCTGCGTTCGTCCCTGGTGGCGATCATCTCGTTGCCGGTTGGGGTGTTGATCGCTTTTATCGTCATGCGTTTCCAGGGCATCAACGCCAACATCATGTCCTTGGGCGGCATCGCGATTGCCATCGGCGCGATGGTCGATGCGGCGGTGGTGATGATCGAAAACGCCCACAAGAAAATCGAAGCCTGGCACCACGCGAACCCTGGTCGGGAATTGAAGGGCGAAGATCATTGGAAGGTCATGACCGACGCGGCGGTAGAGGTCGGCCCGGCGCTGTTTTTCTGCCTGTTGATCATCACGTTGTCGTTCATTCCGGTGTTCACCTTGCAGGCCCAGGAAGGGCGGCTGTTCGGTCCGCTGGCCTACACCAAGACCTACGCCATGGCGGCGGCCGCCGGTTTGTCGGTGACCTTGATCCCGGTGCTGATGGGCTACTGGATTCGCGGGCGCATTCCGGATGAGCAGCGTAACCCGCTCAATCGCGGCCTGATCAAGCTCTATCAGCCTGCGCTGGAGGCGGTGCTGCGTCGGCCGCGCCTGACCCTGGTGGTGGCGTTGCTGGTGGTCGCCAGTGCGCTGTGGCCAATCTCCAAACTGGGCGGGGAATTCCTGCCGCCGCTGGACGAAGGGGATTTGCTGTACATGCCCTCGGCACTGCCGGGGCTGTCGACGCAAACGGCGGGTGAGTTGCTGCAACGCACCGACCGGTTGATCAAGTCCGTGCCGGAAGTCGCCCATGTGTTTGGCAAGGCCGGTCGCGCCGAAACCGCCACTGACCCGGCCCCGCTGGAAATGTTCGAGACCACTATCGAGTTCAAGCCCCGTGACCAATGGCGCCCCGGCATGACCCCGGACAAACTGGTGAAGGAACTCGACCGCGTGGTGCAGGTGCCGGGGCTGACCAATATCTGGATTCCGCCGATTCGCAATCGTATCGACATGCTTGCCACCGGCGTGAAAAGCCCGGTCGGCGTGAAGGTCGCCGGTACCAGCCTGATGCAGATCGACGCAGTGACCCAGGCGGTGGAAAAGGTCGCCAAGGGCGTGCCGGGCGTCAGTTCAGCCTTGGCCGAACGCTTGACCGGTGGGCGCTACATCGACGTGGATATCGACCGGGCAGCGGCCGCGCAATACGGACTGAACATCGCCGATGTGCAGTCGATTGTGTCGGGTGCCATCGGCGGGGAAACCATTGGCGAAACCGTGGAAGGCCTGGCGCGCTTCCCGATCAGCCTGCGCTATCCGAAGGAATGGCGCGACTCGGTGACGGCCTTGGCAAACTTGCCGATCTACACGCCGTCCGGCAGCCAGATCAGCCTGGGCACGGTGGCCAAGGTCAAGGTGAGCGACGGCCCACCGATGCTCAAGAGCGAAAACGCACGGCCTTCCGGCTGGGTCTACATCGACGTGCGTGATCGCGACCTGGCGTCGGTGGTGAAGGACCTGCGCGCAGCGATCAACCAGCAGGTGCAACTGCAACCGGGCATGAGCCTCAGCTATTCGGGGCAGTTCGAATTCCTGGAGCGGGCCAATCAACGCTTGAAATTGGTGGTGCCGGCGACCTTGCTGATCATCTTCGTGCTGCTGTACCTGACCTTTCGCCGGGCGGATGAAGCATTGCTGATCCTGGCGACTTTGCCGTTCGCACTGACAGGCGGGGTGTGGTTGCTTTACGGGCTGGGTTTCAACCTGTCGGTGGCCACGGGCGTAGGGTTTATCGCGCTGGCCGGTGTGTCGGCGGAGTTTGGCGTGATCATGCTGCTCTACCTGAAAAACGCCTGGGCCGAACGCAAGGATGGGAACCTGCTGGCCGCCATCACCGAGGGCGCGGTGCTGCGGGTACGGCCCAAGGCAATGACCGTCGCCGTGATCATCGCTGGTTTATTGCCGATCCTGCTGGACGGCGGCACCGGCAGCGAAGTCATGAGCCGCATCGCCGCGCCGATGATCGGCGGGATGCTTACCGCACCGTTGTTGTCGCTGTTTGTGATTCCAGCGGCTTATCGGTTGATGCTCAGTCGTCGAAGCCGACCTGCTCATGAATCTCATCCACCTTCAACTCCAGACGGTAAGCCACCGCAATAAACAACGCCTGGCACAGGCACAGGGTGGCGCTCAACGAGCGGAAGGCAAACGACGAACCTTCATTCACCAACAGCACCGCGTTCGCCCGCTTGGCCAGGGGCGACAGGTTGCTGTCGGTGATGATCAACGTCTTGGCCTGATGATGCTGGGCAATCCGCAAACAGTGCTGGGTCTCTTTGCCGTAGGGCGTAAAGCTGATGGCAATCACCAAGTCGTTGGCGCGCACGCTGCGCATCTGTTCGCGATAGCTGCCGCCCAGTCCCGAGATCAGGTGGATGCGCTTGTTGGTGTGCTGCAGGTTGTAGACCAGGTAATCGGCCACCGCAAAAGAGCGGCGCACGCCGACCACGTAGATATTGTCGGCGTTGACCACCAGGTCCACGGCTTTGTCGAACGCGACATCATCCAACTCCAACCCCAGGCGCTCGATGCCGGACAAAGTCGCGTTGACGCACTCACGCGCCAGGTCGCCGCCGCTGGCCTTCTGCGACTTGTTGGCGATCATGCTGCGGATGCGTTGCTGGTAGTTCTGCACCGGCGTGGTCTTGTGGGTGTAGGCCTCGCGGAACAACGCCTGCATCTCACTGAAGCCACTGAACCCGAAGCGTTGCGAGAAGCGCACGATGGCCGACGGGTGCACCTCGCACTCGCGGGCGATGTCGCTGATGCGGTCGACCATGATTCGGTCGCTCTGTTGGCTCATGTAGCTGGCGATGCGCTTGAGCTGGCGCGGCAGGCTCTCATATTCGTCGGTGATCAGCTGCAACAGGCGCTCGGCATTGATCGGAGGGCTGGCGATAGTGTCTTCCAGGGGGGTCTCGGGATCGGTGCGGGACATGGGCAATCCTTCTGGCGTTGTTGTCTGTTGCGCTGATGGGTGGCGCAAGTCTACAGGGTAGGCGCAAAAAAATACCCCGGCATCACGGCCGGCGTGGCCTGCTGAAACGATGCACTGTAGTGGGACTGGCTCTGTTCAAGCTTAATGGAAAAAATATTCCAATGAAAAAATATCTGGAATAAATATTGATTGGCGTCGCCGGACGTTCTAGTCTGCTCCCACCAAGAGCGTTTGCCACCGCCACGGCGGCACAACGCAGGCTGATAAAAATAACAGGAGCCAGCATGGGCCAGACTCGTTTTGCCAGTGGGCGTCAATTGGATCTGATTTGCCTCGGGCGCCTGGGCGTCGACCTTTATGCGCAGCAAGTGGGTGCGCGGCTTGAGGACGTGTCCAGCTTCGCCAAGTACCTCGGCGGTTCTTCCGCCAACATTGCCTTCGGCACCGCCAGGCTAGGGCTCAAGTCGGCGATGTTGAGCCGGGTCGGTGACGACCATATGGGACGCTTCCTGGTGGAGTCCCTGGCCCGTGAAGGCTGTGACGTCAGCGGCATCAAGGTCGACCCGGAACGCCTCACCGCCCTGGTGTTGCTCGGCCTCAAGGACCGCGAAACCTTCCCCCTGGTGTTCTACCGCGAAAACTGCGCCGACATGGCCCTGCGCGCCGAAGACATCAGCGAAGCCTTTATCGCCTCCAGCAAGGCGTTGCTGATCACCGGCACGCATTTCTCCACCGACGGCGTGTACAAGGCCAGCATCCAGGCCCTGGACTACGCGGCCAAGCACAACGTCAAGCGCGTGCTGGATATCGACTACCGCCCGGTGCTGTGGGGCCTGGCGGGCAAGGCCGATGGTGAAACCCGGTTTGTCGCTGACCAGAATGTCAGCCAGCACGTGCAGACCATCCTGCCGCGTTTTGATTTGATCGTCGGCACCGAAGAAGAATTCCTCATCGCGGGCGGCAGTGAAGATTTACTCGCCGCATTGCGCAGAGTGCGTGAACTGACCCCGGCGACCTTGGTGGTCAAGCTCGGCCCGCAGGGTTGCACGGTGATCCACGGCGCCATCCCGGCGCGCCTGGAAGACGGCGCCATCTACCCTGGTGTGCAGGTTGAAGTGCTCAACGTATTGGGCGCCGGCGATGCGTTCATGTCGGGTTTCCTCAGCGGCTGGATCAACGACGCGAGTGACGAGCGTTGCAGCCAGTTGGCCAATGCCTGTGGCGGCCTGGTCGTCTCCCGCCACGCCTGCGCGCCGGCCATGCCGACGCCGGCGGAGCTGGAATACCTGTTCAACAGCCCCATGCCGATAACCCGTCCGGACCAGGACGTGACCCTGCAACGCCTGCACCGCGTGACGGTGCCGCGCAAGGCCTGGAAACAGCTGTTCGTATTTGCCTTCGATCACCGCTGGCAACTGGTGGACCTGGCGCAAAAGGGCGGCCAGGACCCGGCGCGCATCAGTGATGCCAAGCAACTGTTTATCCAGGCCATCGAACGCGTCGAGAAAAAACTCGCCGAGCAAGGGGTGGAGGCCGACGTCGGCCTGCTCGCCGACCAACGCTTCGGCCAGGACGCACTCAACGCCGCCAGTGGCCGTGGTTGGTGGATCGCGCGCCCGGTAGAAGTGCAGAACTCGCGCCCCCTGGCGTTCGAACATGGCCGTTCAGTGGGCAGCAACCTGATCGCCTGGCCTCAAGAGCAGATCATCAAGTGCCTGGTGCAATTCCACCCGGACGACGAGCCGATGCTGCGCCTGGAACAGGAAGCGCAACTCAAGGCGGTGTACGAGGCGTCGATTGTCAGTGGCCATGAACTGCTGCTGGAAGTCATTCCGCCCAAGGATCACCCGTCCACCTACCCGGACGTGCTCTACCGCAGCCTCAAGCGCCTGTACAACCTGGGTATCTATCCGGCGTGGTGGAAGATCGAGGCGCAATCGGCCGAGGACTGGAAGAAGCTCGATGAACTGATCCAGGAGCGCGACCCGTACTGCCGTGGCGTGGTGCTGCTGGGCCTGAATGCCTCGGCCGAATTTCTCGCCGACGGTTTCCAGCAAGCCAGCCAGAGCACCACCTGCCGAGGGTTTGCCGTGGGACGCACGATCTTCCAGGAACCGAGCCGCGCGTGGATGGCGGGGGAGATCGATGACGAGACCTTGATCCAGCAGGTGCAAGCCACCTTCGAACAGCTCATTAACGCCTGGCGCAGTGCTCGAACCTAAGCACAGCTCCAGATATGGAATGCAATCAAATG
>NZ_JACART010000050.1:56899-57298 GCF_013386445.1 Pseudomonas sp. P7759 | reverse complement strand
CGGCACCTCGCCTAGGCTCGGTGTGCCCTCACTCCGGCTTGAATCCGTGGGCCGCCGCAATGGGCCATCCATGGCCCAGTGCGGCTAACCCGGCGTCCTGCCGGGTTACCCACGGATTCAAGCCTGCGTTCGGCCAGCGTGGTTTTACGGGGCGCCGAAGATCAAAAGCCAAAGCAAAAGCAGAGCGCGGCGGCCTTAGAGCCGACCGGTATTGTGTGGTCGAACCCGGTCAAATGTGGGAGCTGGCTTGCCTGCGAATGTATCGCAGGCAAGCCAGCTCCCACAGAAAAGCAATTTGCGGCGCACAAAAAAACGCTTTTGATCCAACCACTCAGGCCGGCTGTCAGGCCGCCGTGCTTTTGATTTTGATCTTAGGCGCCCCGTCAAACACGCTGGCCG
>NZ_JACART010000050.1:0-56862 GCF_013386445.1 Pseudomonas sp. P7759 | reverse complement strand
AACCCATATCAGCCGTTACCTAAATAACGGATATGTACACGACCAAAGGCCACCCATGGAAAAGTCAAAGCTACGCAAACTAGGAATGCTCACGGTAATCACAGTCGCCATAGGCCTAATCATCTACACGGTCCAAGCCCCCGCCGACACACCGCAATACCTCACCGCCACCGCCTCACGCGGCGACATCGAAAACGCCGTCCTCGCCACCGGCCTGCTCGAAGGCATCAAACAGGTCGACGTCGGCGCCCAAGTCTCCGGCCAACTGAAATCCCTCAAAGTCAAAGTCGGCGACAAGGTCAAAAAGGGCCAGTGGCTGGCCGAAATCGACCCATTGATCCTGCAAAACACCCTGCGCAAAGCCCAGGTCGACGAAGAAAACCTCCAGGCCCAACGCCGCGCCACAGCGGCGCAGCTCAAGCAGGCCAAGTCCGTATACGAACGCTACAAAGGCCTGCAGATTGACGAGTCAGTCTCCCGCCAGGACTTCGAAGACGCCGAATCCACCTTCCAGGTGCAGCAGGCCAACCTGCTGTCCCTGGACGCGCAGATAAAAAGCGCCCACATCCAGATCGACACCGCCAAGGTCAACCTGGCCTACACCCGCATCGTCGCGCCCATCGACGGCGATGTGGTGGGCATCGTCACCCAGGAAGGCCAGACCGTAATCGCCAACCAACTGGCGCCGGTACTACTCAAGCTGGCGGACCTGGACACCATGACCGTCAAGGCCCAGGTCTCCGAGGCGGATGTGATTCACATCAGCCCCGGCCAGCAGGTCTACTTCACCATCCTCGGTGAGGCCGACAAGCGTTACTACGCCAAGCTGCGCGGCACGGAACCGGCACCGCAGAACTTCCTGGAAACCCAGACCGCCGGCACGCCGAAGCAGAACACGGCGGTGTTCTACAACGCACTGTTCGACGTACCCAACCCCGACCACCGCCTGCGCATCGCCATGACCGCCCAGGTACGTATCGTGCTCGACACTGCCGAGGCCGCGCTGATGGTGCCGGTGGCGGCGCTGGGGGCGCGCAACAACGACGGCAGTTACTCGGTGCGGGTGCTGGACGCCAAGGGCAAGGCGGTGTCGCGGGACGTGAAGACCGGGATCAATAACAATGTGAAGGTGCAGATCCTCGAAGGCCTGGCCGAAGGCGACAACGTGGTGATCGGCGACGCCACGCCGGCTGTGGCGGGGAACTGACGGATGACTCAGCCACTGCTGGAACTCAAGGGCATCACCCGCAGCTTCATGGCCGGCGAGCGTGAATTCATCGCGCTCAAGGGCATCGACCTGACGATCCATGCCGGGGAAATGGTCGCGATTATCGGCGCCTCAGGCTCAGGGAAATCGACCCTGATGAACATCCTCGGCGGCCTGGATTACGCCACGGCCGGCAGCTACAAGATCAACGGCATCGAAACCCGTTCCCTGGGGGATGAGCAGTTGGCCGAACTGCGCCGCGATTACTTCGGCTTTATCTTCCAGCGCTACCACTTGCTGGCGCACCTGAGTGCCTTGCACAACGTGGAAATGCCAGCGATCTACGCCGGCACACCGGAAACCCAACGTCACAGCCGCGCACGGGAGTTGCTCGCGCGGCTGGGCCTGTCCGGTCACACCACCCATCGCCCCAGCCAGCTCTCCGGTGGCCAACAGCAACGGGTGAGTATCGCCCGTGCCTTGATGAACGGCGGCGAAGTGATCCTCGCCGACGAACCCACCGGCGCCCTCGACACCCACAGTGGCAAAGAGGTGATGCGTATCCTCGCCGAGCTGCACGCGGCGGGGCACACGGTGATTATCGTCACCCATGACCCCAAGGTCGCGGCGAATGCGCAGCGCATCGTCGAGGTGAGCGATGGCGAGATTGTCAGCGACAAGGCCAATGAGCGTGCTGGCCTGGAGCTGCCCTGCGAAACACCGATAGAACCAAAACGCAGCGGCGCCCGGCGCTTGGTGGCGAGCCTGGGGTTGTTCAAGGAGGCCTTCAACATGGCCTGGGTCGCGCTGGTGTCTCACCGCATGCGCACCTTGTTGACCATGCTCGGTATCGTTATCGGTATCACTTCGGTGGTGTCGATCTCGGCCATCGGCGAAGGCGCCAAGCGTTATGTGCTCAAGGACATCCAGGCGATTGGCAGCAACACCATCGACATCTTTTCCGGCACCAGTTTTGGCGACAGTCGCGCCTCGGCCATCGAGACCTTGATGCCTTCGGACGTGGACGCGTTGAACCAGCTGTATTACGTCGACAGCGCCACGCCGGTGGTGGGCCGCAACCTGTTGCTGCGCTTTGGCAATATCGACCTGGATGCGCAGGTGAATGGGGTGAGTGACCGCTACTTCAAGGTGAAGGGACTCAAGCTCGAAGCCGGTATCGCCTTCAGCGAAAGCGATGCACGGCGCCAGGCCCAGGTGGTAGTGATCGACCACAACACCCGTCACCGATTGTTCGGCCCGAACGTCGATCCGCTCGGGCAGGTGATCCTGGTGGGCAACCTGCCGTGTACCGTGATCGGGGTCACCGCTGACAATAAGAACATGTTCGCCGCCAGCAAGGCGTTGAACGTGTGGGTGCCCTACGAAACAGCGGCGGGGCGTTTGCTGGGGCAGCGCCATCTGGACAGCATCACCGTGCGCATCAAGGACGGCCAGCCGAGCAAGGTGGTCGAAGACAACGTCAACAAGCTCATGCTGCAACGCCACGGCACCAAGGATTTTTTCACCAACAACCTCGACAGCATCATGCAGACGGTGCAGAAGACCAGCCGCTCCCTGGCGTTGCTGCTGTCGTTGATCGCGGTGATTTCGTTGCTGGTGGGGGGCATTGGCGTGATGAATATCATGCTGGTGTCCGTCACCGAGCGTACCCGTGAGATCGGCATTCGCATGGCGGTGGGGGCGCGGCAGTCGGATATCCGCCAGCAGTTCCTGGTGGAAGCGGTGATGGTGTGTTTGATCGGCGGGCTGATCGGGATCTCGCTGTCCTACGCCCTGGGCTTTCTGTTTTCGTTGTTTGTAAAGGAATGGGAGATGGTGTTTTCCCTGGGTTCGATCATCACGGCGTTTGCCTGTTCGACGTTGATCGGCATTGTGTTCGGCTTTGTGCCGGCCAGGAATGCGGCGCGGCTGGATCCGATCGAGGCGCTTGCCAGAGATTGAGGAACCCGCTGCAGGAGCCGGCAAGCCGGCTTCTGCAGTGTTTTTTACGAGAGCGTGTCCTCAGTGGCATACATCCACCGCAACAACGAATGCCGCCCGCTGATCCCCAGCTTGATCGACGCGCGTTTCAGGTAGCTTTCGATGGTGTTGACCTTCAACGCCAACTGCTCCGCCAACTCCGGCGCCGTGCGCCCGGCGAGCAGGCCCACGCACACCTCAAGTTCACGGTTGGACAAGGTCAACCCTGACTGCACCAGTCGTTCTTGAATGCGCCTGCGCAGGGTTTCGATACCTTGGTTTTCCGGCACTACCGCGTCGCTGTCCTGGCGGCACGGTTGGATCGCGGCGATGTGTTTTTCCACCATGGGCAGCAGCAAGGTAGAAAAGTCCTGCAACATGCTGCGTTCCTGGGGCGAAAAGCTTTCGGACTGGTGCGAGCGATACACCGACAACACGTAGCGCACGTCATCCTTGCGGCGGGTGAGGTGCAATTGTGCGGCGGGTTGTTCCTCGCCCAACGCCTCCACCGAATCGGTGTAGACCGGGCTGATCTTGCGGCGGGTTTGCCCGTCGGCGCTGACCTGCAATTGCGTGATATGGGTGGCGTCCACTGCCAGTTGGGTGAGGATCAGGTCATGCAGCATGCGTGGGAAATGGCGGCTGCCGGTGCTGGCGATGACTTTGCCAATATGAGGGAACAGCTGTGAGTTCATCATTTCGTCCATGAGGCGTGCAGGTATTCGGCCTTATAGCGACGGGGATTAAGATACAAGCCAATGCGAATAACCTACCGTGATAGTCCTTCCCGCCGGAACCTATGCTAGTACAGCCTGGCGACGGGAAGGGGATCCAATCTTAAAAAATCGGATTAAAAACTCACAAGCTTAGAAGGACGCGTAATAGCACGGTTGCACTTGGCCAGTGCCTGTTGCACATCCGCCAACAGGTCGGCAACGTCTTCAAGCCCCACCGACAAGCGCACCAACCCTTCGCTGATCCCGTGCGCCGCACGCTCCTGCGGGGTGTAGGTGGAATGGGTCATGCTCGCCGGGTGCTGGGCGAGTGACTCCGCATCACCCAGGCTGACCGCACGGGTAAACAGCTTGAGTGCATTCATGAAGCGTCTACCGGTTTCTATGCCGCCCTTGAGTTCGAAGGCAATCATGCCGCCGGGCAGTTTCATCTGCTGTGTCGCCAATTCGTATTGCGGGAAAGAACGCAACCCTGGGTATGTCACCCACTGCACGGCCGGGTGCGCCTGCAAGGCTTCGGCCACGGCCTGGGCGTTGCTGCAATGACGGTCCATGCGCAGGGCCAGGGTCTTGAGGCCGCGCATCAACAGTGAGGCGTCCTGCGGCGACATCACTGCCCCGGTCAGGTCCTTGAGGCCTTGCAGGCGAATGCGCTGGGCCAGGGCCTGGCTGCTCACGGCGATGCCCGCGGTGATATCGCCATGGCCGCTGAGGTACTTGGTGGCCGAGTGCACCACCACATCGGCGCCCAGGTCGAGGGGGCGTTGCAGGTAGGGTGTGCAGTAGGTGTTGTCGACGACCAGGGTGACATTTGGCTGCTGGTGGGCGAGGGCAGCTACGGCGGCGATGTCCACCAGTCGCAGGTTGGGATTGGCCGGGGTTTCACAATAGATCATGCGGGTTGCGGGGCTGAGAGCGGCTTGCAGCGCTTCGAGGTCGGTGAGGTCGACATGCCGCACTTTGATACCGAATTCACCGATGCCATGGTGCAGCAGTGCAAAGGTGCAGCCGTACAGGGTCTGGCTGACGATCACCTCATCACCGGGGCGCAGCAGGGTCCAGAACGTCGCGGCAATCGCGCCCATGCCTGAGCTGAACGCCACGGCAGCTTCACCATTTTCCAAGGTGGCCATGCGTGATTCCAGCAGCGCCAGGGTCGGGTTGGAAATACGTGTATAGAAGTGGCCGCTCGCTTCGCCGGCAAAACAGGCGGCGCCGTATTCAGCGGTTGGGAAAGCAAAGGTGGCTGACAAATAAATCGGCGGGACGAGTGCGCCGTGGTGGTCTTTTGGGTCATAGCCGTGGTGGATGGCGCGGGTGGAAAAGCCGAATGCATTGTGTTTATTGTTCATGTCGGACGCTCCTTATTTCCTACAATGCTATGCTCATAACCAGAGATGAACTTTGCAATATTTGCTGCTAATTCCCGCGTCATGGGATGAAAACCTCATAAAAATAAAGAATAGAGGCACGTTATGCCTGTCAGTCTCGACCGTACCGATAAAGCACTTTTAAACGCGTTGCAGGGCAATGCCCGTCTCACGGTGGCTGAATTGGCCGACCGCGTTTCCTTGACGACCTCGCCGTGCTGGCGGCGGGTGCGCAACCTGGAAGAGAGTGGGGTGATCAGTGGGTATCAGGCGATTCTTTCGCCCAAGGCATTGGGGTATGGCGTGACGGCGTTTGTCAGCATCATGATGGAGAGTCACACCCAGGAAATTGCTCGGGCGTTTGAGCAACGGTTGTTGGAGATTCCGGAGATTGTGGCGTGTCATAACGTGTCCGGACGTTATGACTTTTTGTTGGAAGTGGTGGCGAAGGACCTGGAGTCGTTTGGGGAGTTTGCGCGGGAGGTGTTGCAGACGTTGCCTTGCGTCAAGGAGATTTATTCAAGTTTTTCTTATAAATCGGTCCGGGCGTTGAGGGTGATTCCGTTGCCGGCGTAAGGCGCAGGCCGTGGGGCTGGACTCGCCGCAGGTTGATCATGAGGGATGGCGCATAAGCAGAGGGATGTGGATACTGCCCGATTGATCAAAAAGCACGAGGAGAGCAGATGAGCACCATACGTTGGGGCATGATCGGCTGTGGCAGTGTCACTGAAGTGAAGAGTGGGCCGGCTTTCTACAAAGCGCCAGGTTCTGCGTTGGTGGCCGTGATGGGGCGCCGCGAAGACGCCGTGCGTGATTATGCGGCACGCCACGGTATTGCACGCTTCTACACCGACGCCCAGGCACTGATCAACGACCCTGAAGTGGACGCCGTCTACATCGCCACGCCGCCCGACAGCCACCTTGAGTACAGCCTGATGGTGGCGGCGGCCGGCAAGCATTGCTGCGTCGAGAAACCCATGTCGCTGAATGCCGAGCAGAGCGCATTGATGCAGCGCACGTTCGAACGTGCCGGGTTGCATCTGTTTGTTTCCTATTACCGCCGTTCGCTGCCGCGCTTCCAGCAAGTGCGCGACTGGCTACGGGATGGGCGCATCGGTGAGCTGCGCCACCTGACCTGGACCCTGTGCAAACCACCGGCTGCCCATGACGCCAATGCCGCCAACTGGCGCACAGACCCAAGCGTTGCCGGTGGCGGTTATTTTGCCGACCTGGCCAGCCATGGCTTTGACCTGTTCCAGTACCTGGCCGGCGATATCATCGAAGTGTCCGGTTACACCTCGCGCCAGGAAGGCCGTTACGCGGCGGAAGATGCCGTGACGGCCAGCTGGCGCTTTGCGTCCGGCGCGCTGGGCATGGGCTGCTGGAACTTTGTCGCGGACCGTCGTGAGGACCGGGTGGAACTGATCGGCAGCCGTGGTCGAATCCAGTTCTCGGTGTTCGAAGACCAGCCCCTGCGTCTTGCAGGCGAGACGCAGGAGGTGCTGGAAGTACCGTGCCACGCGCATATCCAGTGGCATCACGTAGTGGCGATGAACGCGCATATTCGCGGCAAAGCCGAACATCCGTCGTTGGCCATCGAGGCGCTGAAGACCGATCGGATCCTGGACAAGGTGCTACAACGTAACCCCCATCATCCTGGCTAGGCTCGATAGAGTTTTTCTTTTTTCCAAGGAATAGACGGATGAAATACTGGTTAGCGATCGGGTTGTTACTGGCCACCAGTGCAATGGCGGCTCCGCGTAGCCAAGGCACGCCGGGGGAGTTTGATTTTTATGTGTTGTCGTTGTCGTGGTCGCCGACCTTTTGCCTGACGCACCCGGACAACGAACAGTGTTCAGGCAAGGGCTACGGGTTTGTGTTGCACGGCTTGTGGCCGCAGTACGCGCGGGGAGGGTGGCCGGCGTCGTGCTCGCCGCAATCGCAGTTGAGCCGCGAAGAAATCGAAAAAGGCGCAGCATTGTTCCCGACCCGTTCACTGCTCAGGCACGAATGGACCAAGCATGGCACTTGCAGTGGCCTGGAGCCGTTGGCCTACCTGCAAAAAACCGATGAGGCGCTGGGCGTGGTGAGCATTCCGCAGCAACTGCAACCCTTCAACACGCCGCCATCGCTGCAAGCCCGTGAGATCGAGGCGCTGTTCCGCGAGAGCAACCCGCGCATGGGCAACCATGGGCTGGCGGTGATCTGCAAAGGCAAGGTGTTCTCGGAAGTGCGGGTGTGCCTGACCAAGGACCTGGCGTTTACCGGCTGCCCGCGCAGTGTGAAAACCCAGTGCCGCGACGGTGATATCCGTATCCCGAGCCAGCGCTAAGGCTGCATCGCCAGGCGATAGCGCTCATCAAAATCCTCGGCCAATTGCGCCAAGGTGACCTGGCCCAGGCGCTCCAGCAGCAGCGCCTGGGCTTGCTCGAAGGCCTGTGTCAGCGCGGCGTTCACCGCTTGTTCCACCAGGCATTGCGGGTGGTCGGTGGACAAACCGATAGCGAATATCGACGGCGTGCCCAGGGCGTTGTGAATCTCCAGCAGGGTGATTTCACTCAACGGCTTGCCCAGGCTCCAGCCACCTTGATGGCCCTTTTCCGAACGGACATAGCCCTTTTCCTTGAGCAGCCCGAGCGTGCGCCGCACTACCACCGGGTTGGTGCCGAGCATCTGCGCGATGGTTTCCGACGTGGCGCGCTCTTCATGGCGACCCATATGGATCAGCACGTGAAGCATGCGCGAAAGGCGGGTGTCATTTCTCATCAAGTGGCCTCGGTTCATTCAAGCCGAAAGTATCGTTCGTAACCCTAAAAGTTGCGAGACGCTTGACGGACTATTTTTACGTAACTTATGGTGTGTCGTGAAAGCCCTCGGATAACCGAGGGCACACAACATGGGGTCATTTTCATGATGTACGACGTGATTATCGTGGGTGGCAGCTACGCGGGCCTGTCTGCCGGCCTGCAACTGGCGCGGGCGCGGCGCCAGGTACTGGTGATCGACTCGGGGCAGAGGCGCAATCGCTTTGCGGCCACCTCCCACGGTTTTCTCGGTCAGGACGGCCAGGCGCCGGAGATGATCGCTGCCGAAGGGCGCAGCCAATTGATGGAGTACCCGACGGTCACGTGGGTGCAGGACCGCGTGCTTCAGGCCGAAGGTTGCAGCGTACGTACCGAATACAACGGTACGTTCCAGGCCAAGCGCCTGATCCTCGCCACCGGCGTTGTCGACGAGTTGCCCAATATCGAAGGCCTGCAAGTACGTTGGGGCAAGCATGTATTCCACTGCCCGTACTGCCACGGCTATGAGCTGGATCAAGGCCGTATCGGCGTACTCGCCACCTCACCATTGGCCATGCACCACGCACTGATGCTGCCGGATTGGGGCACCACCACCTTGTTCACCAATGGCGTGTTTACCCCGGATGCCGAGCAACAAGCGCAGTTGGATCGACGTGGGGTCAGCGTGGAAAACGCGGCGGTACGGCGCATCAGCGGTGAGCGCGCCAACCTGGAACTGGACGATGGCCGAGTCTTCAACCTCGACGGCATCTTCACCATGTCCCGCACCCGCATCAGCCCCCTGGCCGAGCAACTGGGTTGCGAACTGGCCGACGGACCCACCGGCCCTTACCTGCACACCAACGACATGCGCCAGACCTCCGTGCCTGGCGTGTTTGCCTGTGGTGATACGTCGCTGGCCGCCGGTTCCGTCGCGCTGGCCGTGGCCGAAGGCGTGCGCGCCGGGGTGGGCGCGCACTTTTCGTTGATCAATGGTTGAGGTAGACCGGACTGTCGGTGGACAACGAGGCTTTGACCCCGTGGGTCATGTCGGTGATCAGCACTTCTTCACGCTCGTCGCTCAAGGCCTGCAAGGTGAGGGCGACCACTTCCTGGGGCGTACTTTTCGGGGCTTGCACATCGGCCACCATGTCGGTGTCGATGTAGGCCGGGTGCACGCCGATCACCAGGGTGTTCTGCTCACGCAACTCGCCGCGCAGGCCGTTGGTGAGGCCCCACTGGGCGGACTTGGAGGCGCTGTAGCCACCGGCGCCCGGAGGGCTCAGCCAGCTCAGAACCGACAGCACATTGATCAACGCACCGCCGCCTTGCTTGGCCAGGATCGGCGCAAAGGCACGGCTGACGCGCAGGGTGCCGAAGGTGTTGACGTCGAAGTGCTGTTGGAGGTTCTCGACGCTGTCCTCCGCCAACAATGAGCCGTACTTCAGGAACCCCGCGTTGTTGATCACGATATCCACGTCCGTGCACTGCTCGGCGGCGCGTTGCACGCTGGCCTGATCGGTGATGTCCAGGGCAATCGGCGTGCTGCCGGGGATGTTCACGCTGCTGGGGTCGCGCGCACCGGCGTAGACCTTGGCTGCGCCGCCTTCGAGCAAGGCATTGACGAACGCTTTGCCCAGGCCGCGATTGGCACCGGTAACCACTACCACTTTTCCACGAATATCCATGATCAGCTCCAGGCTACAAATTAGGTTTAATGATGAAACTGTTTTTATCCTGTGCCTGTTGGTCCTATAATGCAACCTAATTTTACAGCTGCCTGGAGGGCCGACGATGAAACGCAAATGCCTGGAAGGCGATTGCTGCCCAGTGGCACGCGCCCTGGACGTGGTGGGTGACTGGTGGACGCTGTTGATCATCCGCGATGCATTCGCCGGGGTGACGCGCTTCGGTGATTTCCAGAAGCACCTTGGCGTGGCGAAAAACATTCTTGCCACCCGCCTCAAGGACATGGTCGAGCAAGGCTTGCTGCAAACCAGCGAAGTCGGCGCGCGCAGCGAATACCAGCTCACCGACAAGGGCCGCGCATTGATGCCGGTGCTGGTGACACTGGCGCAGTGGGGCCAAGCCTTCACCGAGCCGGAACATGTCGGCACCCAGGTACTGGATGCACGCTCGCTCAAGCCGCTGCGCAACGTCGAGATCCTCGCCGAGGACGGTCGGGTGTTGGGTATTGACGATATTGTCACTCAAGCGCCACTGGCTTGATCCGGCGCAGGCGCTAGACTCCAAGCACCGTCTCCCATTGGAAGGGACATCGCTTGAGCGCCGATTTCGAGAGCAAGACCACGTTCCAGGGGTTGACCTTCAAGCTGTACCGAGGAGAGGGCGCCGCACTGCTGGCGTTCGACCTGGCGCCGGACCTGGCCACCCCTGACTTTGTCGGTTTCAGCATCGAAGTGCGCTACCCCGGCGCCACCCATTGGGGTGTGCTGCACAACCGCCTGCACTTCGACTATCCACCCACGCCCGAGCGGCCGCGGACTTTTCCGTCCACCGAGGCGCCATTCCAGAAATTCCGCTGGATCCATGTGCCCAGCGAGATCCTGCCAGGCTTTTTCCGCTACCGCGTCACCGCTTGCTACATGGGCGCCGATGGCACATTGAGCAAAGGTGTCGGGGTAGAAGGGCAGGTGAGCCTCGAAGCGCAGACCATCAGCCATTTCGTCAATATCGGCTTTACTCGAGGCTTTGCGTCCTCCCAGGCGTACGGCGACCGTTTCGACAATGAAACACGTATCCTGCCACCGGCCCGTTCCGCCCCCAATGCCTACCTGGAACTGGACATGGCGCCTTTCGAGCGCAACTACCAATGGCTGGGTTTTGAGGCACGGCAGTTGATTCTGCAGGTGCTCGACCAAGTGGCGAACGACCCCGAGTTGACCCTCGACGCGTTGATCTACGAAAGCAAGGAACCGGACATCCTGCGCCGGCTGGAACAGCTTGGCCCGCGCCTGCGTGCAATCATCGACGATCATGGCGACCAGGGCGCCGCCGACAGCTGCGAAAGCATCAGCGCCGCCCGCTTGAGCGCGGCCGGAGCGCAGGTCAAGCGTCTGCATTTCTCCAGCCAGCAGCACAACAAAGTGTTGATTATGCGCCGCGCCGGCAAGGCGATCCGGGTGCTCGGTGGTTCCACTAACTTTGCCTTGCGCGGCTTGTATATCCAGGCCAATAACGTGCTGTTGTTTGACGACGAAACAGTCGCGGGCAAGTTCGCCGAAGTCTTCGACGCCTATTGGACCTCACCCACGACGTTCCGCAAGCACCCGCTCTCGCAACAGTGGTGGGTGGTGCGCGACGAGCCGGGCTCCAAGGTGTCGCTGTGTTTTGCGCCGCATGCCGACAGCGCGTTGTCCCTCGATCCCATCGCCACCAGCATCGAAAAAGCCACCAGTTCGGTGCTGTATTCCATCGTGTTCCTGAGCCTGATCAACGGCAAAGTACGCACAGCACTGGATGAACTGATGCAGCGCGCGCTGTTCTCCTACGGCGTGGCCCAGCGCACCGGCAAGCTGGCCGTGCGCAAGCCGGACGGTTCGGTGGGGCTGTTGCCGTTCGCCTACCTGGCGAGCAACGCCCCGGCGCCGTTCAAGTCGGAGTGGTCGGGCAATGCGGGGAACATGGTGCACAACAAGTTTGTGGTCACGGACTTCAATGGCGCCAACCCCACGGTGTACACCGGTTCATCCAACCTGGCCGGCGGTGGAGAGAAGAACAACGGCGACCACCTGATCCGCATCGAAGACCGCAAGATCGCCGTGGTGTATGCCATCGAGGCGTTGCGCCTGTTCGACCATTTCCACTTTCGCGTCAATGCCAGCCAGCCTGGCGCGCTGCAAACCCTGCGTCTGGCCAAACCTCCGGCTGCGGGTGAGAAAGCCTGGTTTGACGCCTACTATCGCCCCGGTCATGTGAAGGCGCGGGACCGCGAACTGTTCGTCAAATAGGCCCCGGCTGGCCGTCCACCAACTGTTGGAACAACGGCGTCAGCAGGTCGATCAGCACCTGCGGATCGGCCTTGGCCAATGCCGACAATTCCAGCATCTGGCGCATCACCTGAAAGCCCGACACCAGCGCCATCACCAACGCCGCGCGTTCTTCGTGATGGGCGCCCTTGAGCGCGGCGGCCATGGTCGCCTGATGGCCCTTTTCCACTTGCTCGCGGCCGATGATCGCCGCGCGTTTGCTGGACGCCGAATGCAGCATGATCAGGAAACCTTCCAGCGGCGTGCTGCCGGCTTCGGTGATGCTGACCAGTGCGGTAGCCATCGTGCGGCCGAGGTTTTCCGAACTGAGATTGTTCTCGGTGAGGATGATCGGGCTGGCCATGGTGTCGGCGATCACTTCGGCAAACAGCTGCTCCTTGGAGCCGAAGTAGCGGTTGACCAGCATTGCCGTCACGCCCGCGCCGGCGGCGATTTCACGCACCCCGGCACCGTCATAGCCCGACTGGGCAAACGCCTTGCGTGCGGACAACAAAATGGCTTCGCGGGTGACGGCGGCATTGCGCCGGCGTGGAATGGGGTTGGGCATTGGCATCCTGACGTGGCTGGAAACTGTGGGCGCGCACACGGTGCGCGCCCACAGGGTACAGGGTCTATTTGCTGTCGAGGAAGCCCAGCAGTGCGGCATTGAACAACGCCGGGTCTTGCAGGAAGGCAAAATGACTGGTGTTCGGCAGGATCAGCAGGCCAGCACCGGGGATGGTTGCGGCCATGTACTCGGTGTGTTCGCGCTTGATCGCTTCGTCATGGTCGCCGTCGGCAATCAGGATCGGCGTCTTGATGCTTTGCAGTTGCGCGTCAGTCCAGTTCGGTTGGCTGGCCCACATATGGCTGATTTGCTCGACGAACGCGTCGTACTCTTTTGGCGTCGGTGATAGCTTGGCGTACTCCTTGCCCGCGCGTTCGATAAAGGCGGCGAAGGTCGGATTTTTCTCAACACCGTCTTTTACGCCAGCGGTCTGGGTGTTGGCGGCGAAGGCGAACACTTTGCCGATACGGTCCGGATGACGCAGGGCCAGGTCGATGCCGATGATCGCGCCGTCGCTCCAGCCGACGATGTCGGCGCGGGGAATTTTCAGGTGGTCGAGTACGGCCACCACGTCGTCGGCCATCAGGTCGTAACCGTAGGGTTTTTCATCCCGCGAACTGCGCCCGTGGCCACGGCTGTCGATGCTGATCACCGTGTGTTTGGCCGACAGCGCCTTGACCTGGTTGCCCCAATAGTCGGAGTTGGACAGGCCGCCGTGCAGCAGCACCACCGGCGAGCCGTGGCCGGTGCGGGTGTAGTAGACCTTGATGCCGTTGACGGCAGCGTAGCCGGTCTTGGCGCCGGCCACGGCGGCGGGTGTTGGCGGCAGGGTTTCCCAGCGTTCAGCGGCTTGGGCGGCGGAAAAAGACAGCATCAGGCAGGCAGCTGCCAGCAGGCGACGTGACATAGCGGTTCCTTGTTTGCGATGAGTAGGGGCTGAACTCTAGCACCGGCGCCAGCAGCGGAAATACGCATTTTTGCCTATCAAAACCGGCCGTTTGAAAGAAAAAAATGCAGTTATATCAATGGAATAAAAGCGTCTAAACGACCTTGTGGGTGATCAGGCTATTGGCACAATCGATCAGCGTCTCGCTGCTGGGGCGCGGCTGCCAGCCCAGCATCACGCGGGCTTTTTCTGAGGTGTGGCGGTGTCGGCGGCCGAGGTTGGGGGTGAGGCCGCGCAGCAGCGGATCGAAGCGTGCCAGCAGGCGCAGCAGCCAGTCCGGGATGTTACGGCTGGGCACCTTGTTGGCGGCGTCGCCCAAGTGGTCGCGCAGTATCTGGGAAATTTCTGCCATCCACAGGAACTGCCCAACCCCCAACAGCCGCTGTCCGGCGGCGGCCGATGCGGTCATGGCGCGGATATGCAGGGCGGCGAGATCGCGTACATCCACCACTTCGAAGCCCAGGCGCGGGTTGCCTTTGGCGCGACCTTGCAACAGGCGGGCGATGACTTGCACGGACCCGAGGGTGTCAGCGCTCATGATCGGGCCGAACACCGCACCGGGGAGCACGGTGGTCAGTGTGGTCGGGCCGGTCTGTTTGTGCATGAAGTCCCACGCGGCACGCTCGGCCTGGCGCTTGGCGTGGCGATACGGGGTCACGTGGGTTTCATTGGGGTCGAACCACACGGACTCGTCGCTGAGGCTGTCGGGACTCTGCAAGGGTGGGGTGGCGACGGTGGCGGCGCTGGTCATGACCACCCGGCGAACCCCCGCGTGGGTTGCTGCACGCAGGACACGCAAGGTCCCGTCCCGCGCCGGGGCAACCATGTCCTCCAGGTGTTGTGGCGCATCCAGGCCCAGGGGCGAGGCGACGTGCAGCACGTAATCGCAACCGGCCATGGCCGCGCTCCACCCCTCATCGCGAGTCAGGTCGGCGGCAAAACAGGTGAGCCGGGTGTGGTCGATACCCTGGCTGCTCAAGGCGGCGCGCAGGGCCGGTTCCTTGGCCAGGCTGCGCAAGCTGGTGCGCACGTCATAACCCTGTTGCAACAGGCCTGCCAGGCACCAACCGGCGATGTAGCCCGTGCCTCCGGTGACCAGAACCGTTTCCGCCATGACCTTTCTCCCGCCTGTGTGAATGAATTCAGGCTGACTCTAGGGCTGAAATCGCTATAAGTCTACAGCTGTATACAAAATTCCCCAAGGAGGGGCATTTTGTTCAATACCCCGATCCAGTTGCTCTCTACCGTAGAGCCTTCGTCACTCGTTCGAATAAAAAGGAACTGCAATGAGCTTGATCATTTCCATGGCCGCCTTCGCGTTGGCCACTTCCATCACGCCGGGACCGGTGAATGTGGTGGCGCTGAGTTCGGGGGCGCGTTTCGGGTTTGTCGCCAGCCAGAAACATGTGGTTGGCGCTGCTGTGGGGTTCACCTTGTTGCTGGTGCTGATCGGCCTGGGCCTGCATGAGGTACTGGTGCGCTGGCCGATCCTGACCCAATTGATCCAGTGGGGTGGAGTGGCCTTCCTGCTGTACATGGCTTGGAAGCTAGCGGTGGACGATGGTCGACTGGATGCCGAGGGCACTGCCACCGCACCGTCGATGCTGTATGGCGCGATCATGCAATGGCTCAACCCCAAGGCGTGGCTGGCCTGTGTGGCGGGGATGGGGCTGTTCGTCGCGGACGGCGACGCCGCGCAAGTCTGGCTGTTTGCGGCGCTTTACCTGGTGATCTGCTACCTGTCGGTGGCCTGCTGGGCCTATGCGGGAACCTTCCTGCGCCGCTACCTGGGCAATCCCCAGGGCGTGCGGGTGTTCAACCGTTCAATGGCCGCGTTGCTGGTGGCCAGTGTGGGTTATTTGCTGATGGCGTGAGCCGGTCGCGGTACTGCCCTGGTGTGGCAGCGAAGTGCTGTTTGAAGGTGCGCTGGAAATGCGCCTGGTCGGCGAAGCCTGCGGCCAGGGCTACATCGGCGATCAACTCGCCCTGGCGCAATTGCGTACGGGCAAACTGGATGCGCTGGTTGACCAGGAACGCATGGGGCGTGAGCCCGTAATACTGCTTGAACGCACGGATCAGGTAGGAGGGCGACAGCTCGGCCGCACCGCAGATATCTTCCAGTTTCAGCGTCTGCGTGCAGTGCTCGCGGATGTAGTCGGCGGCACGCTCCAGCTTGTGGTTCACCTCGCGCAGTGGCGCATCGCAAGGGTTAAGGCGCTGTTGCACCTGCGTGAAGTAACTCACCAGCGCGCTTTGCTTTTGCAGGTGTTCGGCCTGTTCATCCACCAATAGGGCGTGCAACTCCAGCAAGCCGCTGTACAGCTGTGGGTCGCGGGTATGCGGGGTGGTGAACGCTCGATAACCCTGGTCGGTGCTGAAACCCAACTGGTATTGCAAGTCGGTTAACCAGGGCGTGTCGATGTACAGCATCTGATAGGACCAGGGCTCATCAGCGATCGGATTGCAGGCATGCACATCGCCGGGGTTCATCAGTACCACGGTGCCTGCGCTGATTTCGAAGGTTTCGGTGCCGTAGTGGTAATAGCTGCGCCCGGTAGTCACCGCGCCGATGGAGAAATGCTCGTGTGCGTGGCGGGTGTAGGTCACCTTGCGGCCGTCGGCAATGGTGCGCGCTTCGATGAACGGCAAGGCGGCGTCGCGCCAGAAGCTGGGGGCTGTCGCGCTGGCGCAAGAGGACATGGCAGGGCACTCCGAAAACATTCGCTGTGTAGGTTTATCTATTCCCGCCGCACGTTCAAGGCTTCATTTGGCGGCCAGTGCCATGCTCAGCAAATAATCGGCCCACGGATCATCGCCACGGCTGAGTTGCGCCAGGCTGGGCACCAGCAAGGCTTGGGCGTGCAGCTGTGCGCCTTGTTGCAGGTAGTGGCGCTCGATAATGATGTTGGCCAATGCCTGCGACCGGGTTGAGTCGAGGCTGCGCGGGATGCGGTGCCCATCGGCGTCGGGCTCCGGCAAGTGATCGACTTCGGCCAGAACGCTGTCCAGCTGGTTGATATGCACCCCGGGCAGGACTTTCACCGGCACGTCTTTCGAGGGTTCGGCGCCTGTGGCGTAGGCTGGCCACTCGAACGCCAGGGTTGACAAGGCTTGCCCCGTCGCGGCGGCATTGCGCAGGGTGGTGTAGTTCAGGTCTCGCCGTGGGCGCATCAGCAGGTATTTGGGGAAGCATTCGTACACGTGTTGGTCGCTGTAAAAACTGGCACAGATAATCAAACCGAACGTCCCGACCGGCCCGGTGCCGCGGCGCAGGGAAAAAAATTCTACCTTACCGAACTCCAGCGCCTCGCGGCGGGGCAGTGACAGTGCAGGCAAAGTGCTCAGCAGGTAGTTACTGCAGGCGGCTTGCATCCATTTCAGGTGCTCGGCAAAGGCCTGGGCGAACACTGGGTTGAAAGGCGGTAGCTGATCAAAGCGCCGCGCCATTTCCGCGAAGTGAATACCTGGGTCCGAGGAGGCCCAACGGCGTGACGAGGCGATCAGTTCATTGGCGATGTACAGGTCGATCAAGGCGTACTTTTTGCCGGTGTGAGGGTTGTTCTGCGACTGGCCGTTCGGTTGCCATTCCCATACCAGGTCTTCCAGCAATAATGACTGCGGGTAGACCTTTTTCAACGCCTCAAACGCAACCTGGCGGCGGGTCGGGACCGGTTTGTTGAAGGTGTCCTCGGCTGACTGCAAGCGTGAGCGCAGGCTGTTCAGTTCCGCGGTTGCGTGATTTGTCTGCTCAATGGTGTATCGCGCCTGGCGCGGCACGATGCCGTTGGTAGCTGCCCAGGTGAGGATGGGCGGAGTCGCCTCGGGCGAATCCAGGAACAGGCTCCAGCTACCGCGCAACGGCTGGTAGGCCACGTAAAGAATTTCGTCATGGCTCATCTGGCGGGCGCTGCCACGTATGCGTTGCTCCAGATAGGTGGCGTATTGCTCGAACAGCACCCAGGACTGAGTGCTTAGAAAAGACAGCGAGTCAGGAATATCCCGCACCAGCAGGTGGGGCGCCTGGCCGCACAGCATCAAATGCGCTGCCAGGGCGGCGGTAGCGGGGTCAAAGCCTCTGAAGCTGTTTTCGATTTGCAGACGTACGAACGCCACAGACTCGCCCCAATAGTAAGGGGCCGCCCAGTCCAGGCCATTGATACGGGTAGGGTGCTCGTCGGCATGGGAGTCGACGCTGAGGATCAATGCCGCCCACACCAACGCGCTACGGCCGGCGCGCCCGCCGGGTACGCTGGCCTCGCTGCCTTGCCATTGCACGGCCTCGTCCAATCGCCTGGCGAGTTGCTGCGCGCGGGGCGACGCGATCAGGCGGCCCATCAGCAAGTCGGCTTCAGCCCTGACGTCCATTTGCGTCTTATCCGTCAGCAGCGGTTCACTGAGATAGCCGAACAGCGATTGATCCGGGTCAGGCAGGAAGGCGCGACTGACGCTGAGTAGCCGCTGGCGATCCGCCTGAGACAACGTCCACCCGGCTGGATGCGCAGCTTTGGTGGGTATGAGCGCGCGCCAGTAGTTGCTCTCATAATTCGGGTGGACCACGGTGATCACTAGGCGATCGGCTGTGCGTCGCGCTTCCTCCAGTGTGCTGGGCAGCGGGATGTTATAGAGCCGTAAGGCCTGGCGCAGGCTGATGGCCTCATTGGTACGCAATTCGCCGCCCAGTTGTTTGGCCACGGTCAAGAGCGCTTGCACCAGGGGTGCCAGTCGAGCCTTGGCCATCACCTCTGTCTCAAACGATTTCCAACTGCCGTCCGTGGCAAAGGCGCCCATGCCCGTTTCGACACTGAATAGCACATGGCTTTTGCGGTCGATTTTATGTTTGGCGAATATCGCCGCAAACTCAGGTTGGTCGACCAGCTGGCGCAGTTGCAGGCGTGCGGGCATTAACTTGGGCGGCAGGACGTCGGCGTCGATGCCAATAATTGCATCGAGCCCCGTGGAGCCTTTGAGTGTGCCGCTGTCGGCCGCGCGATGCAGCGCGTCGCGCAGGCTGTGGCGATCATTGAGCATGCCGATAAAGCGGCTGTAGATGTAGCGCTCGTCGAGGCTGCGAGCCGCCGCGTAAAGCGTCGGCGCTGGCATTGGCCGCTGGCGCAGGCGTGCCACCAGCGCCGTGCATTCCGTTGCGCCAGCGGGCTGTTTGATGCCGTAGACCTGCAGGCAGCCGGCCAGGCTCAGGCTGTGGTCGGGGTAAATGTCGAGGCCGATTTTATCCGCCAGGCGTGTCAATGCATGCCAGCGCAAGCCCGGGGACTCGGGGCGTAATGCGTAGGCTTTGGCGCTTGCGGTAGTGGGACGGGGCTGCACATGGATGGCCTGTGCAGCGCGATCGTAATAGTGCTCGGCCACCGCTGCCGCCTCGCCTTCTTTGCCATTGTCCTGGAGGACGCCGTTAAGGTACTGCGCCGCGCCTTTGAGCGAGCGTGCCAGCCATGAGGCCGACGTGAGGTGCAGGCGGGTACTGTGCAACGCTGTGCTGTCGAACGGCGCAAGGGCCTGCAAGGCATTGGCCATTTGCTGGAAATCCAACTGCTGGTCGAGGCGTTCGCCATGCAGCAACGAACGGTTCAGGCCCCCGGCATCAATGGAGGGAAAGGCGTCGGCGGCGCGCAGCTCTTCACTGATCACCCAGGCTTGCAAGCGGTTGGTGGGCATGGGATACCCGTGGAACGCCAGGACACGATCCAGGGATAACGTACGCGCCGGGTTGTCGACGCGATCGCCGATATAGGGCACGCCCAGCTCGGCCGGGTCCAGCAGTTGGGCGATGTAGATAATCGGGTTGGCGACTCTCCACCAGCCGGAGTCATCTGCCAGGTTAAAGTGTTGCAGGGTGGTGCGCGGTTGTGTCTGGCCCGTCAATACACCATTGCGCACCTACAATGTGGCGAAGTCTAGCTGCCGACGGTCGGCCCAGTCGAGGAAGTTGCTGTGGTTGATGGCTTTGTGTAAAACCTCTTCCCATTGGCCCAGCAAGGACAGCTCGGAAACGTTCACCTGCGTGCTTGTCGGAGGCAGTTCAGGTGCGTCAAGTAGGCTCAGCAGTTGGGTGATCAGCTCTCGGTCACCCAAGCGTCGCAGGTCCTCTCGATCACTGAGTTCGGCGGTTGTGAAGTGTGCTCGCGTCAACGGCAAAGCATTGGGAGAAAAGTCTTCGGGGGACAAGGCTAGAACAAACAAACCATCCATAGCGGCGGCCTTCTACTGTGAGGGTGACCCGTATGATTGGCTCACTCGGGCGCTCGTCGACAGCAGGCCGCTCGCTGAATGCCGTGGCGGGTCTCAGCCATGGCTGTAGGCGTCAGAAATCCCAGCGCGTGGCCAGTTGTAAGCTGCGCGGCTCGCCATAGAAGCCCGTACCGAAGTTACCCAGGCCGGTGTAGTACTTTTTGTCGAACAGGTTCTTCACGTTGAGCGTGGTGCTCAGGTGCTCGTTGAAGCGGTAGCGCGCCATCAAGTCCACCAGGTAGTAGCTGTCCTGGGTGATACGTGAGTTGTGGCCGAAGTTGACGGTATCGGCCGGGTCGGGCTGGAACACATTGCCGAAGAACTCGCTCTGCCAATTCACGCCGCCGCCCACGGTGACCTTCTCCAGCGCGCCAGGCAGGCGATAGGTGCTGAACAGGCGTACCACTTGCTGTGGCGTGGTGGTTTGCAGCACCGAACTGTAGACGTAGCCATCATTGGCATCGCGGGTGTGCTGGTAGGTGTAGCCGGCGGAAAGGTTCCAGCCGTCCAGCACTTCACCCGACAGCTCTGCTTCGAAGCCCTTGGTGGTGGCGCCGGCAATAGGGCGGTACACCGAGTCGGTCTCGAAGCCCGAGACATACTCGGCGACATTGTCCTGTTCGATGCGGAACGCGGCAAAACTGGCGTTCAGGCGGCCCTCGTAGAACGCGGCCTTGATCCCGGCTTCGTAGGTTTCGCCTTCGATCGGGTCGAGCAGTTTGCGGTCCGCGTCCTTGCTGGTTTGCGGACGGTAGATTTGCGTGTAGCTGGTGTAGACCGACCAGGTGTCGTTGAGGTCGTAGACAATCCCCGCGTACGGCGTGACCACGCCGCTCTGATGATACGTGGTGCGGTTATCGGTCTTGGTCGGGTCGTAGAAGTCGGTGGTGTCGGTGCCACTGAAATTGCTGACGCGGGTGCCGAGGATCACCGACAGGTCATCGGTGGGTTTCAGGCGTGTGGCCAGGTAGGCACCGGTCTGGCGTTGCACGATGTCGTTCTGGCCGCTGCGTGGGATATCGGGCTTGGCATATTCGCCGCGCCAATCGAAGATGCTGCCGCCCACCGCGGGGTAGATCGAGCCATACACCGGCACGTCCTGCTTTGAGCGGGTGGCCATGAAGCCCATGATCAGCTCGTGCTCGCGACCAAACAGACTGAACGGCCCGCTGAGGTTGACGTCCAGGGTGTTCTGCACCTGATCGCCCTTGTACTTGCCCATGAACATGTACATGTTCTCGCCGCTGACCGGGTCCGGGTTGCCGCCACTGGCGGAGGCGAGCAGGGTGTCGTGCTGGCTGCGCTTGCGATCGAGGCTGACCTTGAGCGACCAGTCGTTTGCCAGCTTTTGCTGCACCGAAGCGAAGAGCGTCTGGTTCTGGAAATCACGACGGCTCCAGTCGGCCGCCGGGTTGAACGAGCGCGAGAAGTTCGTGCGCGAGCCGTCGCTGAAGTACATCGGGAAACCGGTCCAGCTGGCGCCGCGTGAGCGGGTGTTCTGCTGGTCGATGCCGAAGGTCAACAGCGTGTCGGGCGTAAGGTCCGCCTCAAGGATGCCGTAGGCGATGTCCTTGGTGTTCTGGTAATGGTCCAGGTACGACTGGCGGTCCTGATAGACACCGACAAACCGTCCACGCACATTGCCCGATTCGGTCAGCGGGCCGGAGATATCGCCTTCGGTGCGGTAGTTGTCCCAGGAGCCGAAGGTCTGGGTCACGGAGGCCTTGAACGCCGCCGTAGGTTTCTTGCGGATCAGGTTGACTGTGGCGGACGGGTCACCGGAACCGCTCAACAGGCCGGCCGAACCCTTGATGATTTCCAGGTGGTCATACACCGCCATGTCGGTGCTGGTGGTGCCGTAGTCATACACGCCGTCGTAGGTGGAGTTGACGCCGTCGTACTGGAAATTGATGATCGGCAGGCCACGGCTGGAGAACTCCCAGCGCTCACTGTCGTAGTTCTGCACGCTCACGCCGGGGGCGCGGCGCAGGGTGTCGGCGATGCTGTTGGAGCCTTGGTCATCCATCTGCTGGCGGGTGATCACGGTGACCGATTGCGGGGTCTCGCGCATCGACAGCGGCAGGCCGGTGGCCGAGGCCATGGAGCCTGTGGTGTAGGAATGGGTGTCTTCAGTGGTGGCGCCAAGGTCCTGGCCAGAAATGGTCGTGGCGCCCAGTTCCAGGGCACCGGTATTGGCCGGGATCTGTTCCAGCACATAGCCGTTGTTGCCTTGGGGCAGGGCCTGCAAACCGCTGCCCTGCAACAGGCGCTGCAAGCCGGCTGCCGGGGTGTAGCTGCCATTCAGTCCGGGGCTGGTCTTGCCGGCGGCGAGGTGGTTGTGGCCGGCGATGTAGATACCGGACTGCTCGGCAAAGCTGTTCAGCACACTGACCAGGGAGCCGGCGGCGATGCGATAGCTGCGGCTGGCTTCCTGGGTCGAGGGCGATTCGGCGGCTTGCAGCGTCGATGCGCCAAGGCAAAACAGCGAGGTAGCCAGCGCCAATGGGCGCAGCGCGAAGCGAGCAGGTTGCGACATGGATGTTTCCCTTTGGATCAAATCGATCGGCGAAATGAAGCGTCTGCAGGGTTAACCGAACGAGTTTTCAAAAAGGGAACTGGCGGTTGACGATTGTTTACCGAGGACCGACGGTGACCCACCATGTCATTGGTTTATCGACACGTATCGGCAATGCGGCTTGCAGCAGATGCAGCGCGTGGTCGCTGTCCATCAATGGGAATGAACCCATCACCGGCAAGTGCGCCACGGCCGGGTCGCAGCCCAGGTGGCCGGGGCGATAACGGTTGAGCTCGGCGATCAGTTGGCCAAGCGGCAGGTTGTCCGCCAGTAATACGCCGCGGCTCCAGGCCTCGCGCGACGGTGAGGCCGGTTCGGTTGGCTGGAAGCCGTTGCGGCTGAATGAGACTTGCTGGCCGGCTTCGATGATGCGCACGGGGTGGTCGGCAGCGGTGACTTGTACCCGGCCTTCGAAGACGTTGAGTTGGGTGTGGTCGTCGCTTTGCACCACGCTGAAACGAGTACCCAGCGCCTGCATACGGCCGTGTGCGGTATCCACCAGGAACGGCCGGCTGGCATCCTTGGCCGTGTCGATCAGCACTTCGCCAAAACGCAGCGCCAGCAGACGTTGAACCCCATCAAAGCGCACATCCAGAGCCGTCAAGGCGTTCAGCCACACATGACTGCCATCGGCCAGCAGCGCATCGCGGGTTTCACCGCTGCGGGTGGCATAGTCCGCGCTCCAGCCGCCGACCAGTCGTGGCAAGATGGTCTCGCGCCAGGTGCCCCAGGCCACTGTCGAACCGACGCCCAGCACCAGCAGTGTCTTGAGGGTTTGACGGCGCGAGGTGCGCAACGCCCGACTGGCGCCGTGGGCGTGTTCCTGCAATGGCGTAAACCGCTGGCTCACTCGCTGCACATACTGCCAGGCCGCCAAGTGCTCGGGGTTCTGCGCGACCCAGGCCTGCCAGTGCAGTTGCTCCAGGGCGCCCCCTTGATCCTGCAGGCGCACGTACCATTGCGCCGCCTGCTCCAGGCTGGCGTGGCTGAGTTTGCCGGGCGTGTTCATTGCACCAGCATGCCGTCGAGTTCCGCTTCCAGGATCGCGCAGTGCAGCAGGGCCTGAGCCATGTACTTCTTGACCATGCGCTCGCCCACGCCCAACTGCTCGGCGATCTGCTTGTAGGCCAGGCCGTGCAGTTGGGCGAGCAGGAAGGCTTCGCGGACGTTCTTTGGCAGACGCGCAAGCATGGCGTCCACTTCGTAGAGGGTCTCGACGATGATTGCGCGTTGTTCCGGTGACGGCTGGGTGGCTTCCGGGCACAGGGCCAGGCTGTCCAGCCAGGCCTTCTCTAGTTGGCGCCGCCGCCAGAGGTCGATGCACAAGCCACGGGCGATGGTTGCCAGGTACGAGCGCTGGCGCACGTGGTCGGTTTCGGTCGGCGGGCGGTTGAGGAGGCGAATAAAGGTGTCGTGGGCCAGGTCGGCGGCATCCCAGCGGTCATTCAGCCGACGGCGCAGCAGGCCGAGCAGCCAGCCGTGGTGAGTGCCGTAGAGGTGGGTGAAAGAGGTCGACACGATTTCCATCCAACGCAAAAGGATTGGCGTAAATAAGAATTGGTCGCGATTAAAGCAAAGGGGGCGCGTGTGCGCAAATGATATTGAATGGCTATTGAAGGGGAGGTGTGCACTCGATCAAATGTGGGAGGGGGCTTGCTCGCGAATGCGTTTTGTCAGTCATAGATGCATCGACTGACACACTGCATTCGCGAGCAAGCCCCCTCCCACATTTCTGATCTACGTATATCAGGCGGGTACGAGGAACGCTGCCTCCAGCAGTTGCCGGGTGTAGGCATGCTGCGGGTCGGCAAAAATCGCCTTGGCATCGCCTTGTTCCACCACCTGCCCATGCTTGACCACCATCAACTGGTGACTCAGCGCCTTCACCACCGCCAGGTCATGGCTGATGAACAGGTAAGTCAGGTTGTACTTGGCCTGTAGGCTACGCAGCAGTTCCACCACTTGGCGTTGCACCGTGCGGTCCAAGGCTGAGGTGGGTTCGTCGAGCAGGATCAGGCGCGGCTTGAGCACCAAGGCGCGGGCGATGGCGATGCGTTGGCGCTGGCCGCCGGAGAACTCGTGGGGGTAGCGGTGGCGGGATTCGGGGTCGAGGCCCACTTCCTTGAGCGCCGCGATGATCGCGGCTTCCTGCTCGGCCGGCGTGCCCATCTTGTGGATGCGCAGGCCTTCGCCGACGATCTCGCTGACGCACATGCGCGGGCTCAGGCTGCCGAACGGGTCCTGGAACACCACCTGCATTTCCCGGCGCAGCGGGCGTACCTGCTGCTGGGTGAGCTTGTCCAGTTGCTGGCCTTCAAAGCGGATGCCGCCCTTGCTGGCGATCAACCGTAGAATCGCCAGGCCCAAGGTGGATTTGCCCGAGCCGCTTTCGCCGACGATGCCCAGGGTCTGGCCCTGGGGCAGGCTGAAGTTGATGCCGTCCACCGCCTTGACGTAATCGACGGTGTTGCGCAGGAAGCCCTTCTTGATCGGGAACCAGACTTTCAGGTCATCGACTTCCAGCAAAGGGGGCCCGACGTCGTTGCTGGCCGGTCCACCGCTGGGCTCCGCCGCGAGCAGTTCCTGGGTGTACGGATGCTGGGGCGACTGGAACAGCGTTTCACAGTCGGCCTGCTCGACGATGCAACCCTTTTGCATCACGCACACACGATGGGCGATGCGCCGCACCAGGTTCAAGTCATGGCTGATCAGCAGCAGCGCCATGCCCAGCCGCGCCTGCAGTTCCTTGAGCAATTCGAGGATCTTCAATTGCACCGTCACATCCAGCGCCGTGGTCGGCTCATCGGCGATCAGCAGCTCCGGCTCATTGGCCAGGGCCATGGCGATCATCACCCGCTGGCGCTGGCCGCCGGACAGCTCATGGGGCAGGGCCTTGAGGCGTTTGTGCGGCTCGGGAATGCCCACCAGGTCCAGCAGCTCCAGGGTGCGCTGGGTGGCGACTTTGCCTTGCAGCCCCTTGTGTAGGCCGAGCACTTCGTTGATCTGCTTCTCGATGGAGTGCAGCGGGTTCAACGAGGTCATCGGCTCCTGGAAGATCATCGCAATGCGGTTGCCACGAATATGGCGGATGGTTTTTTCTTTCAGCGTGAGCAGGTCCTGCCCGGCATAGTCGATGGTGCCCGATGGGTGCCGCGCCAGCGGGTAGGGCAGCAGGCGCAGGATCGAGTGGGCGGTCACCGATTTGCCCGAGCCACTTTCGCCCACCAGGGCAATGGTCTCGCCACGCTTGATGTCGAAGCTGACGTTGTTCACCACGCGGTGGTGATGGTCGCCCGTGACGAACTCGACGGAGAGGTCGCGGATTTCGATCAGATTGTCCTGATTCATCTCATTTCCTCGGGTCGAAGGCATCGCGAGCGGACTCGCCGATAAACACCAGCAAACTCAACATGATCGCCAGCACGGCAAAGGCACTCATGCCCAGCCACGGCGCTTGCAGGTTGGATTTGCCCTGGGCCACCAGTTCACCCAGGGAGGGTGAACCGGCCGGCAAGCCAAAACCGAGAAAGTCGAGGGCGGTGAGGGTGCCGATGGCGCCGGTGAGAATGAACGGCATGAAGGTCATGGTCGACACCATCGCATTGGGCAGGATATGCCGGAACATGATCGCGCCATTCTGCATGCCCAGCGCCCTGGCGGCGCGCACGTATTCCAGGTTGCGTCCGCGCAGGAACTCGGCGCGCACCACGTCCACCAGGCTCATCCACGAAAACAGCAGCATGATCCCCAGCAGCCACCAGAAGTTGGGCTGCACGAAACTCGCGAGGATGATCAGCAGGTACAACACCGGCAGCCCGGACCAGATTTCCAGGAAGCGCTGCCCGGCCAAGTCCACCCAACCGCCGTAGAAACCCTGCAAGGCCCCGGCGATCACGCCGATGATCGAGCTGAGCACTGTCAGCGTCAGGGCAAACAGCACCGACACACGGAAGCCATAAATGACCCGCGCCAGCACATCGCGGCCTTGGTCATCAGTGCCCAACAGGTTGACGCTGGAAGGCGGCGCGGGCGCCGGCACTTTCAGGTCGTAGTTGATGCTCTGGTAGCTGAACGGAATCGGCGCCCACAAGGTCCATGCGTCCTTGGCCTTGAGCAGCTCCTGAATATACGGGCTCTTGTAGTTGGCCTCCAGCGGGAACTCACCGCCAAAGGTAGTCTCCGGGTAACGCTTGAGCGCCGGGAAGTACCAGCCACCGTCGTAATGCACGGCCAGCGGCTTGTCGTTGGCGATCAGCTCTGCGCCCAGGCTCAGCACGAACAGGATCAGGAACAGCCACAGCGACCACCAGCCACGCTTGTTGGCCTTGAACCGCTCGAACCGGCGGCGATTGAGGGGGGATAGATTCATCTCAATGCTCCCGGCTGGCAAAGTCGATACGTGGATCGACCAGGGTGTAGGTAAGGTCGCCGATCAGTTTCACGATCAGCCCCAGCAGGGTGAAGATAAACAGCGTGCCGAACACTACCGGGTAGTCGCGGTTGATCGCCGCTTCAAAGCTCATCAGGCCCAGGCCGTCGAGGGAGAAGATTACCTCCACCAACAAGGAGCCGGTGAAGAAGATCCCGATGAACGCCGAAGGGAAACCGGCGATCACCAGCAACATCGCGTTGCGAAATACATGGCCGTACAGCACGCGGTGGTTGGTCAAGCCCTTGGCCTTAGCGGTGACGACGTACTGCTTGTTGATCTCATCGAGAAAGCTGTTTTTGGTCAGCAGGGTCATGGTGGCGAAGTTGCCGATCACCAGGGCCGTGATGGGTAGCGCCAGGTGCCAGAAGTAATCGAGGATCTTGCCGCCCCAGCTCAGTTCGTCGAAGTTGTTCGACGTGAGCCCGCGCAAGGGGAACCAGTCGAGGTAACTGCCGCCGGCAAACACCACGATCAGCAAGATGGCGAACAGGAACGCCGGGATCGCATAGCCGACGATGATCGCCGAGCTGGTCCACACATCAAAATGGCTGCCGTGCCGCGTGGCCTTGGCGATCCCCAGGGGGATCGACACCAGGTACATGATCAGCGTGCTCCATAACCCGAGGGAAATGGACACCGGCATCTTCTCCTTGATCAAGTCGATGACCTTGGCGTCACGGAAGAAGCTGTCGCCAAAGTCCAGCTGGGCGTAGTTCTTGACCATGATCCACAAGCGTTCCGGCGCCGATTTGTCGAAGCCGTACATCTTCTCGATTTCCTTGATCAGCGCCGGGTCCAGGCCCTGGGCGCCACGGTAGCTGCTGGAGCCGGCCACCGACACTTCGGCACCGCCACCGGCAATGCGGCTGGTGGCGCCTTCAAAACCTTCAAGCTTGGCGATCATCTGCTCCACCGGGCCACCGGGGGCGGCCTGGATGATGACGAAGTTGATCAGCAGGATCCCGAACAGGGTGGGGATGATCAGTAACAGGCGGCGAAAGATATAGGCCAGCATTTAATCGCCTCCGCTCGCCGGATCGGCGCTGGTGTCTGGGTCTGAGGTGACGGCGGGTTTTACGTCAGGCTTGGCCCACCAGGTGGCGGTGCCGACGTCGTAGCGCGGCGGGACTTTGGGGTGGCCCAAGTGATCCCAATACGCCACGCGGAAGGTCTTGATGTGCCAGTTCGGGATCACGTAGTAGCCGAACTGCAACACGCGGTCCAGGGCCTTGGCATGCGCCACCAGGCTTTTGCGCGAATCGGCGTCGATCAGCTCTTCCACCAACTGGTCGATGGCCGGGTCCTTGAGGCCCATGTAGTTGCGGCTGCCGGGCTTGTCGGCGCTGGAGGACTTCCAGAACTCGCGCTGTTCGTTCCCCGGCGAGGTGGACTGCGGGAAGCTGCCCACCAGCATGTCGAAGTCCCGCGAGCGAATGCGGTTGATGAACTGCGAGACGTCAACCCGACGGATCACCAGGTCGATGCCCAGGTCGGCCAGGTTGCGCTTGAACGGCAGCAGGATGCGTTCGAACTCGGTCTGGGCCAGCAGGAACTCGATGGTCACCGGTTTGCCGGTGGTGTCGACCATCTTGTCATCGACGATACGCCAGCCGGCTTCCTGCAACAGTTGGTAGGCCTCGCGCTGCTGGGTGCGGATCATGCCGCTGCCGTCGGTCTTGGACGGTTCGAAGGCCTGGGTGAAGACTTCAGGCGGGATCTTGTCGCGCAGCGGTTCGAGGATCGCCAGTTCATCCGGGCCGGGCAGGCCGGTGGCGGCCATTTCCGAGTTTTCAAAGTAGCTGCGGGTGCGGGTATAGGCGCCGTTGAACAGCTGCTTGTTGCTCCACTCGAAATCCAGCAACAGGCTGATGGCCTTGCGCACGCGCACGTCCTGGAACATCGGCTTGCGCATGTTGAACACAAAGCCTTGCATGCCGGTGGGGTTGCCGTTGGGGATTTCTTCCTTGATCAAGCGGCCCTGGGCCACCGCCGGGATGTTGTAGGCGTTGGCCCAGTTCTTGGCGCTGAATTCCAGCCAATAGTCGAACTGCCCGGCCTTGAGGGCTTCCAGGGACACGGTGCTGTCGCGGTAGTAGTCAGTGATGCGGTTATCGAAGTTGTAGAAACCCTTGGCGACCGGCAGGTCCTTGGCCCAGTAATCCTTGACCCGCTCGTAGCGGATCATGCGCCCGGCCTTGACCTCGGCCACCTTGTACGGCCCGCTGCCCAGCGGCACTTCGAGGTTGCCCTTGGCGAAACCGCGGGTGGCCCACCAATGCTTGGGCAATACCGGCAGTTGCCCGAGGATCAGCGGCAATTCGCGGTTGTTGGTGCGCTTGAACTTGAACAGCACCTTCAGCGGGTCTTCGGCGATCACTTCGTCGACGTCGGCGTAGTAGGTGCGGTAGATCGGCGAGCCTTCCTTGATCAGTTCCTGGAAGGTGAACACCACGTCTTCGGCGCGGATCGGGTGACCGTCATGGAAGCGGGCTTCCGGGCGCAAATAGAAGCGCACCCAGCTGTTGTCCGGGGCTTTTTCGATCTTGCCGGCGACCAGGCCGTATTCGGTGATGGGTTCGTCCAGGCTTTGCATGGCCAGGGTGTCGTAGATCAAACCGAGGTTATCCGCCGGAACGCCCTTGCTGATGTAGGGGTTGAGGCTGTCGAAGCCGCCCATGGCCGACTCGCGGAACGTGCCGCCCTTGGGCGCGTCCGGATTGACGTAGTCGAAGTGCTTGAAGTCGGCGGGGTATTTGGGCGGTTCGTTGTAGAGCGTCAACGCATGTTGCGGGGCGGCGTGGGCCGCGGTGCACAGCAGCAGGCCGCCGAGCAGTGCAGTACGCAAATACATCATTGGGCTTTCTCCGAAGCTTTCAGCCACCACGCGCTCAGGCCCAGGCTATAGGGCGGTGTGGTGACAAAGGCGAACCGGTTGCGGTACGCCAAGCGATGATAGTTGAGGTACCAGTTGGGAATACTGTAGTGCTGCCACAGCAGCACCCGGTCCAGGGCACGGCCGGCGGCCAGTTGCTCTTCGCGGGTCTTGGCGGCCAGCAGTTGTTCCAGCAGGTGATCGACAATCGGGTTGGCAATGCCTGCGTAGTTCTTGCTGCCCTTGATCGCGGCCTGGCTGGAGTGGAAGTACTGCCACTGCTCAAGGCCCGGGCTCAAGGTCTGGTTGAGGGTGATCAGGATCATGTCGAAGTCGAATTGATCCAGGCGTTGCTTGTACTGGGCGCGGTCGACGGTGCGCAGGCGTGCGTCGATGCCGATGCTGATCAGGTTCTCGACATAGGGCTGCAGGATGCGCTCCAGGTTCGGGTTGACCAGCAGGATCTCGAAGCGCAGCGGTTGGCCGTCTTCGTTCAGCAGACGTTGGCCGGAGAGTTTCCAGCCGGCGTCACCGAGCAGGGCCAGGGCGCGGCGCATGGTCTCGCGGGGGATGCCGCGCCCGTCGGTCTGGGGCAGGCTGAACGGCTGGGTAAACAGGTTGGCCGGCAATTGCTCGCGGTAGGGCGAGAGCATCAGCCATTCATGGCCGGTGGGCACGCCGGTGGCGGAGAATTCGCTGTTGGGGTAATAGCTCAAGGTGCGTTTGTAGGCGCTGCTGAACAGGGTGCGGTTGGTCCATTCGAAGTCGAACATCAGCCCCAGGGCTTCGCGCACCTTGGTCTGGCTGAAGTTCGGTCGCCGGCTGTTCATGAACAGGCCCTGGCTCTGGGTCGGGATCTGGTGGGCAATCTGCGCCTTGATCACGTCGCCCCGGTTCACCGCTGGGAAGTTGTAGCCGTTGGCCCAGTTTTTGGCCTGATGCTCGATATAGATATCGAACTCGCCAGCCTTGAAGGCTTCGAAGGCCACGTCGCTGTCGCGGTAGAACTCCACCTCGACCTTGTTGTAGTTATAGAACCCCTGGTTGACCGGCAGGTCCTTGCCCCAGTAGTCCTTGACCCGTTCGAACACCAGTTGCCGTCCAGGCGTGACCTTGCTGATACGGTACGGCCCGCTGCCCAGTGGCGGTTCGAAGGTGGTGGCCTTGAAGTCGCGGTTTTTCCAATAGTGCTGGGGCAATACCGGCAATTCGCCCAGACGCAGGATCAGCAACGGGTTGCCGGCGCGCTTGAACACAAAGCGGATGCGGTGCCGGTTGAGGATATCCACCCGCGCCACTTCCTGCAGGTTGGTGCGGTATTGCGGATGGCCTTCGGTCAGCAGGGTGCGATAGGAAAACGCCACGTCATAGGCCGTGATCGGCTTGCCATCGTGGAAGCGCGCTTCCGGGCGCAGGTTGAACACCACCCAGCTGCGGTCTTCACTGTACTCCACCGACTGGGCGATCAGCCCATAACTGGAGGTGGGCTCATCGCCGGAAGGCGCGTACAGGCCGGTGCCGACCATCAACGGCTCGTTCAGCTCGTTGACGCCGTATTGCAGGAAATTGGGCGTGGAAACCGGGCTGGAGCCCTTGAAGGTATAGGGATTGAGGGTATCGAAGGTGCCAAAGGCCATGACCCGCAATGTCCCGCCTTTTGGCGCTGCAGGGTTTACCCAATCGAAGTGGGTGAATTTGGCCGGGTACTTGAGCCTGCCGAACTGCGTATAACCGTGGCTCTCGGTAATCGCCGCGTTCGCACCAAAGCTCAAGGCCAGACTTATTAGTAGAAGGAGGGGACGCTTCAAGTCAGGGATCCGATCCAGGCGGCTTGTGCTTTATGGTCGGTACAGTAACAGCTTGTTCCGGTTGGAAAAAGCCGATTGGGATGATGTAGATCCAATGTGGGAGCGGGCTTGCTCGCGAATGCGGAGGATCAGTTAATGCATCTAGTGACTGACACACCGCATTCGCGAGCAAGCCCGCTCCCACATTAGCTCCCCGGTGTGCTTCAGGCCTCAGCGTGGTCCGGAAACCACCAGCATCTGCCCCGGCTTCAGCGCCTGGCCAGTACGCGGGTTCCAACGCTTGAGATGTTGCATCTCAACGTTGAAGCGCTTGGCGACGATGTAGAGCGAATCACCCTTCTTGACCTTGTACTGCACCGGCTTCTTGCTGCTGGCCACGACTTTGCGCGTGTCTTGCATCACCAGGGTCTGGCCGACCTTGAGCGCCTGGCCGTTGAGCTTGTTCCAGCGCTGCAAGTCATGCACATCGACCTTGTTGGCCTTGGCGATCAGCGTCAGGTTGTCGCCACTGCGCACCTTGTAGTTGCGGGTACGGCCGGCAACGCGCGCGGTCTCGACTTCGTCGAACACCTGCTTTTTCGGACGCATCGCCAGCAATTCTTCAGGCTTCATCGTCGAAAGGGTGCTGGTGAGCAGTTGTGCCTTGGAACTTGGCACCAACAGATGCTGCGGGCCATCCAGGGTGGTGCGTTGTTTCAGCGCGGGGTTGAGCTGGAACAGTTCGTCTTCGTCGATCTCGGCCAGCGCGGCGACCCGTGACAGGTCCATGCTTTGCTTGACTTCAACCACTTCGAAGTACGGCGTGTTGGCAATCGGGTTCAGGTTGACGCCATAGGCCTCGGGCGCCAGCACCACCTGGGACAGCGCCAGGAACTTGGGCACGTAGTCCTTGGTTTCCTGGGGCAGGGGCAGGTTCCAGTAGTCGGTCGGCAGGCCGAGCTTCTCGTTGCGCTCGATTGCCCGGCTCACCGTGCCTTCGCCGGCGTTGTAGGCGGCCAGGGCCAACAGCCAGTCACCGTTGAACATGTCGTGCAGACGGGTCAGGTAGTCGAGGGCGGCAGTGGTGGAGGCGGTGATGTCGCGGCGGCCATCATAGGCGCGGGTCTGGCGCAGGTTGAAGTAGCGCCCGGTGGAGGGGATGAACTGCCACAAGCCGACCGCATCGCTGCGCGAATAGGCCATTGGGTTGTAGGCACTTTCAATCACTGGCAGCAGCGCCAGCTCCAGGGGCATGTTGCGTTCTTCAAGGCGTTCGACGATGTAATGAATATAGAGGCTGCCGCGTTCGCCGGCGTTCTCAAGGAAGGAAGGGTTGCTGGCGAACCACAGTCGCTGTTGCTCGATACGTGGGTTGACGCCTACACCGTCCTGCAGTTGAAAGCCCCTTCGCATGCGCTCCCAGACATCCTGGGGCACTTCGGGAGCGGGCTTCTGCGAAAGCCAGATGACGGGTTTCTGTTTGATCTTGGCGCTGAGGTTTGGCTTGGGTTGCACGGTGGATTGTGCGGTGAAATTGCTTGATTGGCAGCCCGCCAGCGTGGCGGACACAGCCACCGCCACAGCTTGAGCCAGGCGGGTCAATGCGTCTGAATGGTTGGATTTACGAATAGATGACGACATTGGCTGGAAGTAAGTTCCGGGCAAAAATGTCGGGCGATTCTAGAAACCCGTTTGGTTCCGGTCAACCATTCAGAAATTGCGTATCAGATTGCTTCCCGTTAGAACTTATCTTTCCACGCCCTCAAGCTAGCAAACACCTCGGCCCCAGAGCGGTTGTCGCGGCCATTCCGTTCGTCCGCTTTTTGTTTAACGGATGTTTCAGAGGTGCGCAGAAAGGGGTTGGTGCGCTTTTCCAGGGCCAGGTTGGAAGGCAGCGTGATCTCGCCACGTTCGCGCAATTGGCGGACGTTTTCCACCCGTTCGGCGATATCGGCATTGTCCGGTTCCACGGCCTGGGCAAACTTGAGGTTGCTTTGTGTGTATTCGTGGGTGCAGTACACCAAGGTATCGGCGGGCAGAGCGGCCAGACGCTCAAGGGAGGTGTGCATCTGTTCTGGCGTGCCTTCGAACAGGCGCCCGCAACCGGCGGCGAACAGGGTGTCGCCACAGAACAGCACGCCCTGGTGATAAAACGCGATATGGCCCAGGGTGTGGCCGGGCACGGTATAAATGTCGAAGTCCCAGCCGAGCACGCTGATGCGGTCGTTATCGTTCAGGGCGACGTCCCGCGCCGGGATTTTCTCGTTGGCCGGGCCGTAGACCTTGGCGTCAGTCACCCGTTTGAGTTGTTCGACGCCGCCGACATGGTCGTGGTGATGGTGGGTGATCAGGATGTCGCTCAGGACCCACTCAGGGTTTTGCTTGAGCCAGGCCAGCACCGGCGCGGCATCGCCGGGGTCGACCACGGCGCAGCGCTGGGTGCTCGGGTCTTGTAACAACCAGATGTAGTTATCGGTGAAGGCGGGCAGGGCACTGATCTGTATCATTCTTCGATTCGCCAAGCGGAACACATTGGTGCATCTTAGAACGTCTAGGCGAGTTGGAGAATGCAATGACTGATAAAGCGTTCGCCCAGGCCGATCCTGAGTGGCTGGCCCTGATCAGTGCAGCCCGTGAATGGCTGTCCGGTCCGATCGGGCAATTTCTGCTGGACGAAGAACGGCGCATGCTCGAAGACGAGTTGGGCCGGTTCTTTGGCGGCTACCTGGTGCATTACGGACCTTCGGCCGAAACGCCACCGTGCGCGCCCCAGGTGCAGCGCAATGTGCGCCTGGGTGCACCGTTGCCGGGGGTGGAGATTGTCTGCGAAGAGCAGGCCTGGCCGTTGAGCGAGCACGCCGCCGACGTGGTGGTGTTACAGCATGGCCTGGATTTCTGCCTGTCGCCCCACGGCTTGCTGCGCGAAGCGGCGAGCAGTGTGCGTCCGGGTGGTCATTTGCTGATTGTCGGGATCAACCCCTGGAGCAGTTGGGGCTTGCGCCATGTGTTCGCCCACGACGCCTTGCGCCAGGCGCGTTGCATCTCGCCGCAACGGGTAGGGGACTGGCTGAACCTGCTGGGCTTCGCGCTGGAGAAACGCCGCTTCGGGTGCTATCGTCCGCCGCTTGCGTCGACCAAGTGGCAAGCCCGCCTGGCCGGCTGGGAACGCCGCGCAGGCGCCTGGCAGTTGTCGGGCGGCGGCTTCTATCTGCTGGTGGCGCGCAAGATCGTGGTTGGGTTGCGGCCGGTGCAACAGGTACGCCGCGAGCCGATGGGCAAGTTGGTGCCGATGCCGATGGCCAAGGTCAACCGCAAGCAAAGCGACGCATGACCCTCTTTTTGAATGAATACCGAGCAACCGATGACCGATAGCGTAGAACTCTTCACCGATGGCGCCTGCAAAGGCAACCCCGGCCCTGGCGGCTGGGGCGCGTTGCTGGTGTGCAAGGGCGTAGAGAAAGAGTTGTGGGGCGGCGAGCCCAATACCACCAACAACCGCATGGAGCTGATGGGCGCGATTCGCGGCCTGGAAGAACTCAAGCGCCGTTGCAACGTGTTGCTGGTGACCGACTCGCAATACGTGATGAAGGGCATCAACGAGTGGATGGTCAACTGGAAGAAACGCGGCTGGAAGACGGCGGCCAAGGAGCCGGTGAAGAATGCCGACCTGTGGCAACTGCTCGATGAACAATGCAATCGCCATGACATCACCTGGAAATGGGTACGCGGCCACATCGGCCACCCCGGCAACGAGCGCGCCGACCAGTTGGCCAACCGTGGCGTAGACGAAGTGCGCGGCTACAAACAGAGCTGATGTCGACTCACGTGTTAATATCGCGCCCCTTGAAATACACCACACCGTTGAGAGCTGAACCCTGATGGCCATCCGATCTGTTGTACTCGATACCGAAACCACCGGCATGCCGGTGACCGACGGCCACCGGATCATTGAAATCGGCTGTGTCGAACTGATGGGTCGCCGCCTCACCGGGCGTCACTTCCACGTCTACCTGCAACCGGACCGCGACAGTGACGAAGGCGCGATCGGCGTCCACGGCATCACCGACGAGTTCCTCAAGGGCAAGCCGCGTTTCGCTGAAGTCGCCGATGAATTCTTTGAGTTCATCAACGGCGCCCAGTTGATCATCCATAACGCGGCGTTCGACGTCGGCTTCATCAACAACGAATTTGCCCTGATGGGGCAGACCGATCGCGCAGACATCTCCCAGCACTGCTCGATCCTCGACACCTTGATGATGGCCCGTGAGCGCCACCCCGGCCAGCGCAACAGCCTCGATGCCTTGTGCAAGCGTTATGGCGTCGACAACTCCGGCCGTGAACTTCACGGCGCCTTGCTCGACTCCGAGATTCTTGCTGACGTCTACCTGACCATGACCGGCGGGCAGACCAGCCTGTCCCTGGCGGGTAACGCTTCCGATGGCAGCGGCTCGGCGGAAGGCTCGGGCAACCGTCCTTCGGAAATCCGTCGCCTGCCAGGCGACCGCAAGCCGACCACGATCATCCGCGCCAGTGAGCAGGACCTGGCCGAGCATGCGGCGCGGCTGGAAGCGATTGCCAAGTCGGCGGGTGCGCCGGCGTTGTGGTCGACCCTGACCCAGCAATAGGCTGGAAAAGCGTGGTAAACATGTGGGAGCGGGCTTGCTCGCGAATAGGGTGGTTCAGTTAACTTATCTATCGACTGACACACTGCATTCGCGAGCAAGCCCGCTCCCACCTTTGATTTGTACAACCGTTGAAATCTTCATTCGCGTCATCGCCCCCCAGCTTCTACCCTTGAGTGCATAGCCCTCAGGACTGAACGCACTCATGTACAAAGACCTGAAGTTTCCTGTGCTTATCGTGCACCGTGACATCAAGGCCGACACCGTTGCCGGTGACCGGGTTCGAGGCATCGCCCGAGAGCTGGAACAAGAGGGCTTCAGTATTTTTTCCGCAGTGGATTACGCCGAAGGGCGATTGGTGGCGTCTACCCATCATGGCTTGGCGTGCATGCTGATCGCCGCCGAGGGTGCCGGCGAAAATACCCACCTGCTGCAAAACATGGTCGAGCTGATCCGCCTGGCGCGGCTGCGGGCGCCGAACCTGCCGATCTTTGCCCTGGGCGAGCAAGTCACCCTGGAAAATGCGCCCGCCGACGCCATGAGCGAACTCAACCAGCTGCGCGGCATTCTCTATCTATTCGAAGACACCGTGCCGTTTCTTGCGCGGCAAGTCGCCCGTGCGGCACGCACCTATTTGGATGGCCTGTTGCCGCCATTCTTCAAGGCGCTGGTGCAACATACCGCCGACTCCAATTACTCCTGGCACACCCCCGGCCATGGCGGTGGCGTGGCCTACCGCAAGAGCCCGGTGGGGCAGGCGTTTCATCAGTTCTTCGGGGAAAACACGCTGCGCTCCGACCTGTCGGTATCGGTGCCTGAACTCGGCTCGTTGCTGGACCACACCGGCCCACTGGCCGAAGCCGAAGCCCGCGCCGCGCGCAACTTTGGCGCCGACCACACCTTCTTCGTGATCAACGGCACCTCTACCGCCAACAAGATCGTCTGGCACTCCATGGTCGGCCGCGATGACCTGGTGCTGGTAGACCGCAATTGCCATAAGTCGGTGTTGCATTCGATCATCATGACCGGCGCCATCCCGTTGTACCTGTGCCCCGAACGCAACGAACTGGGGATTATCGGCCCGATTCCCCTGAGTGAATTCAGCCCCGAATCGATCCGCGCCAAGATCGACGCCAGCCCGCTGACCCGTGGCCGCCCGCCGAAAGTGAAAATGGCGGTGGTGACCAATTCCACCTATGACGGGCTCTGCTACAACGCCGAGCTGATCAAGCAGCAACTGGGCAACAGTGTCGAGGTGCTGCATTTTGACGAAGCCTGGTATGCCTACGCGGCGTTTCACGAGTTTTTCGCCGGGCGCTACGGCATGGGCACTTCGCGCACGCCAGACAGCCCGTTGGTGTTCACCACCCACTCGACCCACAAGCTGCTAGCGGCCTTCAGCCAGGCCTCGATGATCCATGTGCAGGACGGTGGCGCACGCCAACTGGACCGTGATCGGTTCAACGAAGCCTTCATGATGCACATCTCCACGTCGCCGCAATACAGCATCATTGCTTCGCTGGATGTAGCGTCGGCGATGATGGAAGGCCCGGCCGGGCGTTCGCTGTTACAGGAAATGTTCGACGAGGCATTGAGTTTCCGCCGCGCCCTGGCCAACTTGCGCCAGCACATTGCTGAAGAGGATTGGTGGTTTTCGATCTGGCAGCCGCCCTCGGTCGCGGGTATCGACCGCGTCGTCACCGCCGATTGGCTGTTGCATCCTGAGGATGATTGGCATGGCTTCGGCGACGTGGCCGAAGACTATGTGCTGCTGGACCCGATCAAAGTGACCCTGGTGATGCCCGGCCTCAATGCCGGCGGCGCCCTCAGCGATTGCGGGATTCCCGCAGCGGTCGTCAGCAAATTCCTCTGGGAGCGTGGACTGGTGGTGGAAAAAACCGGGCTGTATTCCTTCCTTGTGTTGTTCTCCATGGGCATCACCAAGGGCAAATGGAGTACCTTGCTCACCGAGTTGCTGGAATTCAAGCGCAGTTACGACGCGAATGTCAGCCTGGCCAGTTGCCTGCCTTCGGTGTTTGCCCAAGGGCCGGCGCGTTACCAAGGGCTGGGGTTGAGCGATTTGTGCAACCAATTGCACGGCTGTTACCGCAGCAATGCCACGGCCAAACACCTCAAGCGCATGTACACCGTCTTGCCGGAAATCGCGATGAAACCGGCCGACGCCTACGACCAATTGGTGAGGGGCGAAGTGGAGGCAGTCTCTATTGATGCCTTGCAAGGCCGCGTCGCAGCAGTGATGCTGGTGCCTTACCCGCCCGGTATTCCATTGATCATGCCGGGCGAGCGCTTTACCGAGTCGACGCGCTCGATCATCGACTACCTGGCGTTTGCCCGGACGTTCGATAGCAGTTTCCCCGGTTTTGTCGCCGATGTTCATGGGTTGCAACACGAAGATGACGGCAGTGGTCGTTGTTACACCGTCGATTGCATCAAGGGTTAAGGATGGTTATGCAAGCTGTAATGAACCCGAAGTATCCGGGGCTCAGTGTACGGGTCGCCGACGAAGGCTTTGATGCCTACGTGTGGGGCAATGACTTCAGCTTTGAAGTCAGCGCCTACGGTGAGCCGCAGATGGGCACGCGGGTCGATCAATGGCCCTTGGAGCGCATCCTGCCGTACCGCAAGTGTTATGGCATAGACCCTGAAGAGTTCGCCAGTTTCCGCGATGCGCCCGACAGCGCGATCTTCATGGCCTACCTGGATGATCGCCCGGTGGGACATATCGTGGTCAGCACCAACTGGAATGGTTTTGCCCACGTCGACGAACTGGCGGTGGCCTTGCCTGCGCGGCGTCATGGGGTGGCCAAGGCGTTGCTGGATGTGGCGCAGTTCTGGAGTCGCAAGAAGAACCTGCCGGGCATGATGCTGGAAACCCAGAACAACAACCTGGGCGCCTGCCGATTGTACGAGCGTTGCGGTTATGTGATGGGCGGGGTCGATCACCTACGCTATCGCGGCATCGATCCGCAAACCCGTGAAGTAGCGATTTTTTGGTATCGGCTGTTCAAGAGCGAAGTCGACAAGCCTTAACCTGCCAACAGGCCCTCGGCCTTTTGCGTCACGATTTCCAGCAGCGCATTAAGCGCGGGTGAGGTCACGCCGTCCTTGAGGGTCAGCGCGTACAGGCTGGCGATGATCGGCGGCGACACCGGGCAGGCATCCAGCCCAGCCTCACGCGCGCCGAACGCGGTGAAGGGGTCGACCACTGCCAGGCCTTCTCCGGCTTCCACCATGCTGCGCATCATTTGGTAGGTCTGTACGCGTGTCTGCACCACCGGCAGCGGGCGCAGGGCTTGCAGCTTGGCATCCAGCAGGCGGCTGAGCGGGTCTTGCCCTTCCAGGCCGATTATCGATTGCCCCGCGAGGTCCTGTAGCGCGATGTATTTTTGCTTGGGCTTGAGCCAGCCATGGGGGGCGAGCAATTGCAGTTTGCCCTGAGCCAATACCGTGCAGTGGATCTGCGGATGTTCCGGGTCATGCAGGCTCAAGCCCACATCGGCTTCGTGCAGCAGCAAACTTCTGACGATCTCTCGGGTCGGTTGGCTAGACAGGTTGCACGGTGTGTCCTGAAAACGTCGGCGCAACACTGCAATGCTTTGCGGTAGCAGTTGGTTGGCCAGCGGCGGCGTACACAGGGCGCGCAGGGTGGGGGCATGATGATGTTTCAAGCGGCTGGCCAAGCGTTGCACCGGCTCCAGCGCTTCATAGACGTGGGCGATTTCGGCTTGCAGTTCCAGGGTTTCCCGGGTGGCCTGCAAACGTCCACGCACACTGGCGAACAGCATAAAACCCAACTGCTGCTCGGCGTCCTTGAGCGCCGCGTCCACATCGCCCACGGAGAGTTGCAACCACTCGGCGGCCAAGCCTGGGTGTCCGGTCTGCAAGATGGCCTGAATCACTTCGATATGACGTAAACGCATCGCCGGAGTCTATGTGCAGCGGGCCCGGTATTCAATAGAATGGCGATGCTGATCATCAACGACCACAGCCGGCTACCGGCATTAACAACAAAAACAGGTCTGGTCTCATATGCCTTTACCCTCGATTTTCCTCGGGGTAACGGCCAAGCAACTGCTGGTCCTGGTGACCGTCGGCTGCGTGGCTGCTTATCTCCTCGACACTCAAAACGATACCGCGCCGGAAAATCTGGCACTTGAAGCCTTTATCCGCTCCCAGGAACAGGTGGTCGAGCAGGTAGGCTCGGTGCTGGGTATGGAGTTGGTCAGGCAGGTGGTCGCGCATCCCGGCTACAACTCGGCGGGCTACCAGCGTTCGATGTATGCCGTTGAAGGCGAGCGGGGGCGGTTGATGGTGACGCTGAAGAAGGTGCAGGGAGAGCAGGGCATCGAGGTCACGGAGATCCGTCGTCCGTGATCACCCCAGCCCAGTCAATGCCGTCAATGGCCAGGACTGAGCAGGTCGATAGGGCGAAATCTTATGACGCGAGGGTGGTTTGCGATTCGCGCACAAGAATGGTGCCCGATTGGATCAACTTGAATTCGTCGCCTTCCAGTTTCTCTACACGGTCGCCAATGGCCAGCTTGTAGGTGGTGGTAGGTGCCGAGCCAGCCAGGTCGCCTTGCGCCGGGTTGGATTCCTGGAACTCATGCACCGAATACACGCGTCCTTCTGCGTCTCTGGCATGAAACTGTCCGACTAATACTGCTGCCATCTGTTTAGAACCTCTGGAGATAAACACTCGATTTGCGGTTCTGTAGACCGTCATGGAGCGGGGTAGTTTACTTACGGAATAAAAATACTATTCGCTGATATTTTCAGATGCTTCCTACGTGTCGCGGTGCCAGGCAAACGCCCGCAGGAATATCAAAACCTTCTGGTGAACACGCCGCGAAGACTCTATAACTACAAGCTCCTTTAGTCAGACGTCGGGAAACCCCAATGAGCAAGGTCTACACCGTAGCCGTCGTGGTCGGCAGCTTGAGAAAAGACTCGATCAACCGCAAGGTCGCACTGGCACTGGCCGAACTGGCCCCGGCCAACCTGAAGTTGAACATTGTGGAAATTGGCGATTTGCCGCTCTACAACGAAGACATTGACGGTGCGACACCGCCGGCAGCCTACAGTACTTTCCGCAAACACGTGAGTTCATCCGACGCGGTGTTGTTCGTGACCCCGGAATACAACCGCTCCGTGCCCGCCCCGTTGAAGAACGCCATCGACGTCGGTTCGCGGCCTTACGGGCAGAGCGCCTGGAGTGGCAAGCCGGGCGCGATCATCAGTGTATCGCCGGGTGCGATTGGTGGATTTGGCGCCAACCATCACCTGCGCCAGTCCCTGGTGTTCCTTGATGTACCGTGCATGCAGCAGCCGGAGGCCTATCTGGGCGGCGCGGGCAGTGTGTTTGACGAGGCGGGCAAGGTCTCGGAAAAGACCAAGCCGTTCTTGCAGGCGTTCATTGACGCCTATGGCAAGTGGGTCGAAAAACAGCACGGTTGACCGCTGTAGGCCCGGCCAAAGCGGCCGGGTTTTTTGCGTGTTGTCAGGCCAACTGATCCGCAAGCAACAACGCCAACTCCGTGCTTTTCAGGCGCGACGCCTGATCGACCTCCGGCCCCAGGATGGTCTTCTCCACATAGAGCGAGTGCACATCCGTCACCCCGATAAAGCCTAGCCAGGCCTCCATGTAAGGCTTCTGGAAATCCATCGCCTGGGTGTCCGGCGCCGAAAAATCCATACCCCGCGCATACACGTTCACCGCCCTCTTGTTGCGCAGCAGCCCGCGCAACCCGTGCTCCGGGCTGAATTCGAACAACACGTCCTTCTGCGACACCACGTCGATAAAGTGCTTGAGCTTGTAGGGCACGGCGAAATTCCACAGCGGAACCGAGAACACCAGCACGTCAGCCTGATGCAGTTGGGCCGCCAGCCTTTTCAGCGTTTCCCAGGCGAGGGCTTGTTCTTCGCTCATGGGCGTTCCACTGAGCCCGGCGTATTTGGCGTCCATGATCGGGCCGTCGAATTCGGGCAGGTCCAGCGCCCAGAGGTCCAGGGTATTGACCTGGGTGTCGGGCGCGTTCTGCTGATACCGCGCGATAAACTGGCGGGCGATTTCCAAAGAGGCGGAGCGCTTTTTGCGCGGTGAGCATTCGATGTGCAGGAGGGTGGTCATGGCGGGTCTCGGAGAAAGATGGCCCAAGCATTGCAACATAGCGCCAAGTGAAATATAAATCGTGTTTTATCGCTTGATTAATCTGTTATCAGAATATGTTCGATATCGTCCTGCTAAAAACCTTTGTCGCCGTGGTGGATGAAGAAGGCTTCAGCCGCGCCGCTGCCCGTTTGCACCTCACACAATCGGCGGTCAGCGGGCATCTGCGGCGTTTGGAGGAGCAGGTGGGCAAGCCCTTGCTCACCCGCACCACGCGCTCCCAGCAACTGACGCCGGACGGCGAACGCCTGATGGCTTACGCACGCGGCATCCTGGCGCTGAATCGCAATGCTTGGGCCGAGCTGACGCGCTCGGCATTTGAAGGAAACCTGCGCGTTGGTGTGTCGGAAGAGTTCGCGGATGCGCGTCTGTTGCGCGAGTTGCAGGAGGTTGCCGCGCAATATCCCGGCCTGCAAATCACTGTGCAGGTGGGGATTCCCGGTTCGTTGCTGGCATTGATGAAGCAGGGCGAGCTGGATGTTGTGGTCGGTTCATTGTGCGAGTCCAGCGAGCCTGGCCTGGCGCTGTGGCAGGAGCCGTTGGTATGGGCCTGGTCTGCGCAACCGCTGACGACACTGCCGACGCCCTTGCCCTTGGCGCTGTTTCCCGAGCCTTGCCCTTATCGCGAAGCGGCGCTTTCACGCTTGGCCCAGGTGGGCATCGTCCAACGTACCGCTATGCTTTGCTCCAGCTATGCGGCGCTGCATGCCGCTGCGCTGGCAGGATTCGCCATCGCGCCGATCGCGCGCAGCCAACTGGTGCCAGGTTTGACGATACTCGGCGCGGAGCACGGTTTGCCCGAATTGCCCGATGCCGAGTTCCGTCTGTTCAGCGCGCCGGAGGCGGACCCACGCATGGTCGAGGTGATCACCGAAGTAGTGGTCCGCTACGGTGCTTCCTTGCGCTAGCGCAACCAGTTGGTCCGTGCCAGTTCGATCACCTCATCGCCACGGCCACTCATCACCGCCTTGAGCATATACAGGCTGAACCCCTTGGCCTGTTCCAGCTTGATGGTCGGCGGCATCACCAACTCCTGGGTCGCGGTGACCACGTCCACCAGCACCGGGCCGTCATGGGCGAGGGCGCGGCGCAGGGCCGGTTCCAGGTCTTCGGATTGCTCCACGCGAATGCCGAGAATGCCCATGGCGTTGGACATGGCGGCGAAGTCCGGGTTTTTCAGCTCGGTACCGGCATCCAGATAGCCCGCAGCCTTCATTTCCATGGCTACGAACCCCAAGGAAGAGTTATCGAAAACGATGACTTTCACCGGCAGCTTTAGCTGCGCCAACGAGATGAAATCCCCCATCAGCATGGCGAAACCACCGTCACCCGACATCGAGATCACCTGCCGATCCGGAAAGGCTGCTTGCGCACCTATCGCCTGGGGCATGGCATTGGCCATCGAGCCGTGGTTGAACGAACCGATCAGGCGGCGCTTGCCATTCATCTTCAAATAGCGCGCAGCCCACACGGTGGGCGATCCGACATCGGCGGTAAAGATTGCATCGTCATCCGCCAATTCACTGAGCAAACGTGCGACGTATTGCGGGTGAATCGGTCGATTGGCTTTCGAGGGTTGAGCGAGGTCGTCCAGCCCCTGGCGGGCTTTCTCGTAATGCTTCAGGGACGTTTCGAGAAAGCTGCGATCGGTCTTGCGCGTCAGGCGCGGCAGCAGGGCGCCGATGGTTTCGCTGACATCCGCGGCAATGCCCAGGTCCAGTGTGGCGCGGCGGCCGAGGGCCTGCGGGTTACGGTCGACCTGAATGATCTTGGCGTCGGTTGGGTAGAACTGGCGGTAGGGGAAGTCGGTGCCGAGCATGATCAAGGTGTCGCAGTCGAGCATGGCATGGTAGCCAGAGCTGAAGCCGATCAGGCCGGTCATGCCCACGTCGAACGGGTTGTCCCATTCCACGTGTTCTTTACCGCGCAGGGCGTGTACCACAGGGGCGCCGAGGGCGTCGGCCAGGGCCACCACCTGGTCATGGGCGCCGGCACAGCCGCTGCCACACAGCAGGGTGGTTTTCTGGCTGCTTTCCAGGATCTCGGTGAGGCGTTGCAGGTCCTGCTCCGCCGGCAGCGTGCGTGGCGCATGCAAGGCGGGCCACGGCTTGAGCTTGTCTTCGACTTCCAGCAGCGACACATCGCCCGGAATCACCACCACCGCCACGCCGCGATTGAGGATCGCCGAACGCATGGCGCGGTGCAGCACGTGAGGCATCTGTTCGGGGTTGGTGACCAGCTCGATAAAGTGGCTGCACTCCTTGAACAGTTCCTGCGGATGGGTTTCCTGGAAGTAGTTCAGGCCGATCTCCGACGACGGAATCTGCGCGGCAATTGCCAGCACCGGCACATGATTGCGATGGCAGTCGAACAGGCCATTGATCAAATGCAGGTTGCCCGGCCCGCAGCTGCCGGCGCACACGGTCAGTTCTCCGGTGGCCGCCGCTTCGGCGCCGGCCGCGAACGCAGCCACTTCCTCGTGACGCACATGCATCCACTCGATACTGTCCATGGTACGCAGGGCGTCGGTGAGGCCATTGAGGCTATCGCCGGTCAGGCCCCAGATACGCTTGATGCCTGCCTGCTCTAGGGTGGTCGCCAATTGCTGGGCCAGGTTGATTTTCGCCATGAAGAACTCCAATCGTCAGTGAGGTTAAAAACTGCTGATCAATAGGGGACAGTTCGATCACGGCGGATGTTCATCCTTTAATGTGAAGATTGCGTCATGGCCGCCCGGTATTGCCGGGTGCGCCGCGCCAGAAACCATTGGTCCCGCACCAGCGCCATGCACGGTGCGACGTTGGCCTTGGGCAAATGGCCGCGGCTGAGGCGGCGCATCTGGTAGCGCACCACGGCAAGAATGGCGAGGGAGGCCAGCGGTTTGCGTTTCCAGTCGATGGGCTTGAGCTGCGGGTTGGGGTCGCGACCTTCGCGCCAGTGCTGGATCAGCTGCGGCTCCAGCGTCAGGGCGGTAGCGATCCCGGCCATGGCGACGCCGCTGTCCAGCACCTGTTGCACGATGGGCAGGCGACGGATGCCGCCGGTGACCATCACCGGCATCTTGGCAATGGTCGCCAGTTGGCTGGCGAACTCCAGGAAGTACGCCTCCCGCGCCAGGGTGCGGCCGTCACGCGCTTCGCCTTGCATGGCCGGTGCTTCGTAACTGCCGCCGGATAATTCCAGCAGGTCGATGGGCAGCGGGTTGAGCATTTCGACCACGGCGCGTGCATCGGCTTCTGCAAAACCGCCCCGTTGGAAGTCGGCGGAGTTGAGTTTGACGGCGACACAAAACGACGGGCTGACGCTGGCGCGCACCGCACGGATCACTTCCAGCAACAGCCGCGCGCGGTTTTCCAGGGAACCGCCCCAGCGGTCGGTGCGCTGGTTGCTCAGAGGCGACAGGAACTGGCTGAGCAAGTAGCCATGGGCGCCGTGGATCTGCACGCCGGTAAACCCGGCTTTTTCAGCCAGGCGTGCGCTGGTGGCAAAGCGCTGGATCACATCCTGGATATCGTCCTCGGTCATGGCCTTGGGCGTGGCAAACATCTTCGAGAAAGCCCCCAGGTCGAGCGCTACGGCAGAAGGCGCAATGGCTCGCTGGCGCAGGTTGGCCGGGGTCTGGCGGCCTGGATGGCTGAGTTGTACCCAGAAGTGCACGCCGTTGCCGCGCGCCACGTCGGCCCACTCGCGAAAGCTCGCCAGGTGCTGCTCGTCTTCGAGGGCCACGCCACCGGGGCCGGTCATGGCGCGGCGGTCGACCATCACGTTGCCGGTGATCAACAAGCCAGGCTCGCCCTGTGCCCAAGCCTTGTACAGCTGCTTCAGCTCAGGGGACGGCGCCTGATTGCCATCGGCCATGTTTTCTTCCATCGCGGCCTTGGCGATGCGGTTGGAAAGGACTTGGCCATTGGGCAGTTGCAGGGCTTCAAAGGGTGACATGGGTTGACTCCTGAGCGGGGGAGGCCTCAGGCTAAGCTTAAAGTTAACTTTAATGTCAAGCAGGTGCAGCGATGAATATTGGTGAGCTGGCAAAGCAGAGTGGGCTGGCGGCGTCGCGGATCCGCTTTTATGAAGCCGAGGGGCTGATCAGCCAGGTGGGGCGCCAAGCCAATGGTTATCGGCGCTACTCGGCGGAAGCGTTGCAGACGTTGCAGCTGATTCAGAGCGCGCAACAGGCAGGTTTTACCTTGCAGGAACTCAAGGCGCTGATGCCGGCGCCGGGTGAGCACAAGCGTGAAGAGCTGATCGAAGCGCTGGAGCGCAAGGTCGCGCAGATCGAAGCGATGCAAGCGCAACTGGCTCATAGCAAGGCGCAATTGCTGGGGGTGATCGAAGCGGTGCGCGCGCAGCCCGACGGTGTGCCGTGCAGCATGGGGCAAAAGCAGGTGCTGGCGTCGATCAAACTCAATGCATAAAAAAAGCCCTGGCATGCCAGGGCTTTTTCATGCGCCAAGACTCAGCGACGGCGGAACAACGGCAGTGGTTCGTCCGTGGCGGCCTGGTACGTTACCGAGAAGTCCTTGAGGCTTTCCAGCGCTTCGTACGGGTCTTTGTCGGCGCGCAGGGCGAAGGCATCGAACCCGCAGCGGCGCAGGTAGAACAGCTGGTCGCGCAGCACATCGCCAATCGCGCGCAACTCGCCTTTGTAACCATAACGGTCACGCAGCAGGCGCGCGTTGGAGTAGTTGCGGCCGTCGGTGAAAGCCGGGAAGTTAAGGGCGATGACCTGGAAGTGCTCCACGTCGTCACCGATTTCTTCGGCTTCTTCCTCCGCATCCAGCCATACGCCCAGGCCGCCGTCGCGGGCCTTGAGGGCGTGCGCGTGTTCGCGCCACAGGGCCAACGGCACGATCAGGTCGTCGCAGTTGGAAATGCCGTCGAAGCTCGCGTCCTTGGGCAGCAGGTGCCAGGTTTCGTCGAGGACTTCGTTGTTCTTAATGATTCGCTGCATAGACGCGCTCCTTGAACAGGTCGATGCCGATGCGCTGGTAGGTGTCGATGAAACGCTCATCTTCGGTGCGCTGTTCGATGTACACATCGATCAGTTTGCCGATCACCTCGGGCATGGCTTCCTGGGCGAAGGATGGGCCGAGGATCTTGCCCAGGCTCGCATCGCGGCTGGCGCTGCCACCCAGGGACACTTGGTAGAATTCTTCGCCTTTCTTGTCCACGCCCAGGATGCCGATGTGGCCGACATGGTGGTGACCACAGGCGTTCATGCAACCGGAGATGTTCAGGTCCAGCTCGCCGATGTCGAACAGGTAGTCCAGGTCGTCGAAACGGCGCTGGATCGATTCGGCAATCGGGATCGACTTGGCGTTGGCCAGGGAGCAGAAATCGCCGCCTGGGCAGCAGATGATGTCGGTCAGCAGGCCGATGTTCGGCGTGGCGAAACCGCCTTCGCGCAGCTCGCCCCACAGGGTGAACAGTTGGCTCTGTTCAACGTCCGCGAGGATGATGTTCTGCTCGTGGGAGGTGCGCAGTTGACCGAAGCTGTAGCGCTCGGCCAGGTCGGCGACGGCGTCCAGCTGCTTGTCGGTGATATCGCCCGGTGCAACACCGGTCGGTTTCAGCGACAGGGTCACCGCGACATAACCTGGTTTCTTGTGCGCCAGGGTGTTGCGGCCACGCCAGCGGGCGAAGCCTGGGTGTTCTTGGTCCAGCGCTGCGAACTCGGCGTCCTGATTGCTCAGGGCCTTGTATTCAGGGTCGACGAAGTGCTTGGCGACGCGGTGCACTTCGGCTTCGGTCAGGGTGGTCTGGCCGCCGCGCAGGTGTTCCATCTCGGCGTCGACTTTCTGGGCGAACACCTCAGGGGTCAGCGCCTTGACCAGGATCTTGATCCGGGCCTTGTACTTGTTGTCACGACGGCCGTAGCGGTTGTAGACCCGCAGGATCGCATCGAGGTAGCTCAACAGGTCCTGCCACGGCAGGAACTCGTTGATGAAGGCACCGACCACCGGGGTACGGCCCAGGCCGCCACCGACCAATACGCGAAAGCCCAGCTCGCCGGCTGCGTTGTGCACCGGCTCCAGGCCGATATCGTGCACTTCGATGGCCGCACGGTCCGAGGTCGAGCCATTGATGGCGATCTTGAACTTGCGCGGCAGGTAGGCGAATTCGGGGTGGAAGGTGGTCCATTGACGGACGATTTCGCACCAGGGGCGTGGGTCGATCAGCTCGTCGGCGGCAACACCGGCGAATTGATCGGTGGTCACGTTACGCAGGCAGTTACCGCTGGTCTGAATGGCGTGCATCTGCACGGTGGCCAGTTCAGCCAGGATATCCGGCACATCTTCCAGCGCCGGCCAGTTGAACTGTACGTTCTGGCGGGTACTGATGTGGGCATAGCCTTTGTCGAAGTCGCGGGCAATCTTGGCCATCATGCGCGTCTGGCGCGACGTCAGTTGGCCATAGGGCACGGCCACCCGCAGCATCGGCGCAAAGCGCTGAACATAAAGGCCATTTTGCAGGCGCAGAGGGCGGAACTCTTCTTCGCTCAGTTCACCTGCCAGATAGCGTCGGGTCTGATCACGGAACTGCTTGACGCGGTCCTCGATGATGCGCTGATCGTATTCGTCGTATACGTACATATAGGTCCTGTTCTCGGCAAATCTGCGCGCACGGCCGCGCACTCCCAACGGAGCCGGCGCACGATACCAGTTTGCGTTTATGCGCAAAAGTGATGTTTGAGTATATGCAAATAACCAAAATGACTAATGAGAACGGTTATCGCGATACCCACATTTGTCATGCGGGCAATCGTCGACTTTACTGTGAGCGTGTCTGAACGTTATCACCTATAAAACCGACAAGAGGCGATGCGATGAGCAATTCGACAAAAGCCCGTAAACTCGACAGTACCGTTGATGCCTGGGCCATCCTGTTCCTGATCATTCTGGTCGTGGGAACTGCCGTGTTCTGGGTAAGCCACCAGTAAACAGCCTCGATTGACTGTCGCAATGCCACTATCATGGCGGTCAATATTCAAGGCTTGAACATCCATGTCGAAGGTGCTGATTGCGTGTGTGTGGTTGCTGGGATCGGCGTACGGGGCGATGGCCCATGCCACGTCGGTGGTGTTTCTCAACCCTGGCATGTCGACGGAAACCTTCTGGGTCAGCTACGCGCAATTCATGCAGGCCGGTGCCAAGGACCTCGGCCTGCATTTGCGTGTGCGCTATGCCGAGCGTGACGCCCACAACACCCTGAACCAGGCGCGCGAAGCACTGCAAGGCAACGAGCGGCCGGATTATCTGGTGTTGGTGAACGAGCAGTACGTCGCCCCGCAGATCCTGCGCATGGCCCAGGGCAGTGGGGTGAAGCTGCTGATCGTGAACAACGCGCTGACCGCCGATCAGGTACAATTGCTCGGCAACAGTGCAGGCTGGATCGCCAGCATGGTTGCCGACGACGAACAGGCCGGCTACCTGATGCTCACCGATCTACTGCGCCAGCACGGTCCGGTCGCAGCCGGTGAGACCATCGACCTATTGGCATTCTCCGGCACCAAGACCACCCCGGCCGCGCAATTGCGCGAACAGGGCTTGCGCCGCGCCCTGGCCGAGCACCCAGAAGTACGCCTGCGCCAGTTGGTCTACGGCGAATGGAGCCGTCAACGTGCGTACGAGCAAGCCACGCTGCTGTTCAAGCGCTATCCGCAAACCGCGCTGGTGTGGTCGGCCAACGACGAGATGGCGCTGGGTGCCATGCAGGCGTTACAGGACAGCGGGCGCGTGCCGGGCAAGGAGGTGTTGTTCAGCGCAGTGAACAGCTCGCCGCAGATCTTGCAGGCGCGGCTGGAAGGGCGGTTGAGTACGCTGGTCGCCGGGCATTTCACCCTGGGCGGCTGGGCGATGGTGTTGATCAATGATGACGCCAAGGGCGTGGATATCAGCGCCCATGGTGGGCGTGACCGCCAGCAAGCGCTGTTCCAGCTGATAGACACGCTCCAGGCACAACGCTTGCTGGGGCCCATGGCGCCTGTTGATTTCCGGGCACTGTCTGCCGTCGGCAAGCCGGCGTCCTACCGTTACCCGTTCAGCCTGCAATTGCTGCTGCGCTAGACACCGGCCAACAGCAGCACCAGCTTGACGATGCCGAACAGCGTCAAGGCAAACACCGCCGTGAACAGAATACCCAGCACTACAAAGTGGCTGGGCTTGCCGTGGGTGAAGTCGCGGGCGCGGTTCTTGCCGCTTTGCACGCCAAACGCGGCCGCCATCACGCTGTGCAGCATTTGCCAGAAGGTAGGGGGCTTGTTGTTGACTGGATCGTCCATACATCCCTCGACACAAGGTGTGTGAGGGACAGCATAGACAATCCCGCCGGGCTTAGTTGTCGTAACCCAGGTTTGGCGCCAGCCAACGCTCGGTCACGCTCAGGTCCTGGCCTTTACGCGCGGTGTAGCTCGCCACCTGGTCCTTGTCGATCTTGCCCACGGCAAAGTACTGCGCCTGTGGATGCGCGAAGTACCAGCCACTGACGGCAGCAGCCGGGAACATCGCGTAGTGCTCGGTGAGGAACACGCCACTGCGGCCCGCTTCCATCTCGCGTGCCTCCGGGTCCAGCAGTTGGAACAAGGTGCCTTTCTCGGTGTGATCCGGGCACGCCGGGTAGCCCGGGGCAGGGCGGATGCCGCTGTACTGCTCCTTGATCAGCGCCTCGTTGTCCAGTTGCTCGTCCTTGGCATAACCCCAGTAGTCTTTACGCACTTGCTGGTGCAGCCATTCGGCGCAGGCTTCGGCCAGGCGGTCGGCCAGGGCCTTGACCATGATCGAGTTGTAGTCGTCGCCCGCGTCCTGGTAGGCCTTGGCGACTTCTTCGGCGCCGATGCCGGCGGTGGTGATGAAACCACCGATGTAGTCGGTCACGCCGCTGTCCTTGGGCGCCACAAAGTCGGCCAGGGAGAAGTTCGGCTTGCCGTCGGTCTTGATGATCTGCTGGCGCAGGTGATGCAGCTTGGCAATCGGCTGGCCGTCGTCACCGTAGACTTCCAGGTCATCGTCCTGCACCTGGTTGGTCGGCCAGAAACCGAACACGGCACGGGCGCTGATGAGTTTTTCGTCGATCAGTTTCTTGAGCATTTCCTGGGCATCGGCGTACAGCGCGGTCGCCGCTTCACCGACAACTTCATCAGTCAGGATGCGTGGGAATTTCCCCGCCAGGTCCCAGGAAATGAAGAACGGCGTCCAGTCGATGTACTCGGCCAGCACCTTGAGGTCGATATTGTCCAGCACCTTGGCGCCGGTAAAGGTCGGCACTACCGGCGTGTAGGTGCTCCAGTCGAACTGCGGCTTCTTGGCGATGGCGGCCGCGTAGCTCAGGCGTTCGGTGCGGGCGCTGCGGTTTGCGGTGCGCTCGCGCACTTCCACGTATTCTTCGCGGGTCCGCTCCACGAAGCCGGCTTTCAGCTCCTTGGACAGCAGCTGAGTCGCCACGCCGACTGCACGCGAGGCGTCGGTGACATACACCACGGCATCGTTGCTGTACTTGGGCTCGATCTTCACCGCCGTGTGGGCCTTGGAGGTGGTGGCGCCACCGATCATCAGCGGCAAGTGGAAGTCTTGGCGCTGCATCTCACGGGCCACGTGCACCATCTCGTCCAGGGACGGCGTGATCAGGCCGGACAGCCCGATGATGTCGCACTTCTGCTCCTTGGCCACCTGCAGGATCTTCTCCGCCGGCACCATCACGCCCAGGTCGACGATGTCATAGCCGTTGCAACCCAGCACCACGCCGACGATGTTCTTGCCGATGTCGTGCACGTCGCCTTTCACCGTGGCCATCAGGATCTTGCCCTTGGCTTCCGGCTTGTCGCCTTTTTCCAGCTCGATGAACGGAATCAAGTGCGCCACGGCCTGCTTCATCACGCGGGCGGATTTCACCACTTGGGGCAGGAACATTTTGCCCGCGCCAAACAGGTCGCCGACGATGTTCATGCCGGACATCAGCGGACCTTCGATCACTTCGATCGGGCGTGCGAACGACAGTCGCGACTCTTCGGTGTCCTCGACAATATGCGTGGTGATGCCCTTGACCAGCGCGTGTTCCAGGCGCTTGTTCACCGGCCAGCCGCGCCATTCTTCGGTCTCGGCTTCCTTGACGCTGCCGTCGCCCTTGTACTTGTCAGCGATGGCGAGGAGGGCGTCGGTGCCTTCCGGCGTGCGGTTGAGCACCACGTCTTCCACGGCGTCACGCAGCTCGGCCGGGATCTGGTCGTAGATCTCCAGCTGGCCGGCGTTGACGATGCCCATGGTCAGGCCGTTGCGGATCGCATACAGCAGGAACACCGAGTGGATCGCCTCACGCACCGGGTTGTTGCCACGGAACGAGAACGACACGTTGGACACGCCGCCGGAGGTCAGCGCGTACGGCAGTTCGTCACGAATGTAGGCACAGGCGTTGATGAAGTCGACAGCGTAGTTGTTGTGCTCTTCGATACCGGTGGCGACCGCGAAGATGTTCGGGTCGAAGATGATGTCTTCCGGCGGAAAGCCGACTTCATTGACCAGGATGTCGTAGGAGCGTTTGCAGATTTCTTTCTTGCGCGCTTCGGTGTCGGCCTGGCCGGCTTCGTCGAACGCCATCACCACCACGGCGGCGCCGTAGCGCTTGCACAGCTTGGCGTGGTGGATGAACTGCTCCACGCCTTCCTTCATGCTGATGGAGTTGACGATGCCCTTGCCCTGGATGCACTTGAGGCCAGCCTCGATCACTTCCCACTTAGAGGAGTCGATCATGATCGGCACGCGGGAGATGTCCGGCTCGCCGGCAATCAGATTGAGGAAGGTCACCATGGCCTTCTTCGAATCCAGCATGCCTTCGTCCATGTTGATGTCGATCACCTGGGCGCCGGCTTCCACCTGCTGCAGGGCGACTTCCAGGGCTTCGGTGTAGTTGTCCTCGCGGATCAGGCGGGCGAACTTGGCCGAGCCGGTGATGTTGGTGCGCTCACCGACGTTGACGAACAACGAGCTGCGGTCGATGGTGAAAGGTTCCAGGCCCGACAGGCGGCAAGCCTTCGGGATATCCGGGATCTGGCGCGGCGCGTAACCGGCCACGGCCTTGGCGATGGCCTCGATGTGGCCAGGCGTGGTGCCGCAGCAACCGCCGACAATGTTGAGAAAGCCGCTCTGGGCGAATTCTTCGATGACCTTGGCGGTTTGTGACGGCAACTCGTCGTACTCGCCGAATTCGTTGGGTAGACCGGCGTTCGGGTGCGCAGAAACGTGGGTGTTGGCCTTGTTCGACAACTCTTCCAGGTACGGACGCAACTCGCTGGCACCCAGGGCGCAGTTCAGCCCCACGGAAATCGGCTTGGCGTGGGCCACGGAGTTCCAGAACGCTTCGGTGGTCTGGCCCGACAGGGTACGGCCGGAGGCGTCGGTGATGGTGCCGGAGATCATGATCGGCAGTTCGATGTTCAATGCCTCGAACACGCCCTGCACGGCAAAGATCGCGGCCTTGGCGTTGAGGGTGTCGAAAATGGTCTCGATCAGGATCAGGTCGGCGCCGCCTTCGATCAGGCCTTTGGTGGCTTCGGTGTAGTTCTCCACCAGCTCATCGAAGGTTACGTTGCGGTAGCCGGGGTTGTTCACATCGGGCGACAGCGAGCAGGTGCGGCTGGTCGGGCCGAGCACGCCGGCGACGAAACGCGGCTTGTCCGGGTTTTCTGCGGTCTTGGCGTCGGCGATCTTGCGCGCCAGGCGTGCGCCTTCTACGTTTAGCTCGTAGGCCAGTTCTTCCATGCCGTAGTCGGCCATGGAGATGCGCGTGGCGTTGAAGGTGTTGGTTTCGAGGATGTCGGCACCGGCATCCAGGTAGGCTTTTTCGATGCCTCCAATCACGTCCGGACGGGTGATCACCAGCAGGTCGTTGTTACCCTTGACGTCGCTTGGCCAATCGGCGAAGCGTTTGCCACGGTAGTCATTTTCCTCAAGCTTGTAGCTCTGGATCATCGTGCCCATACCGCCGTCGAGGATCAGGATACGTTCCTTGAGGGCTTGATGAAGGGCTTGCAGACGAACGCTACGATCGGACATGGGACTACTCTGGTCAGGCATTTCGGAGGGCGTGAATCATAGCAAACCTGTGCCGATTTAGAGCATGTGCAGGTTTTGCATGAATATCGTTCATGTTGCTGTCGGGTGTGGCCCGGTAGAATCACCAGCAAATTTTCAGCGTACGTATTGAATCGGGACCGGATACATGTCACTTCGCCTCATCACCAGCGCCGTCCTGGCACTGGTCGCCTGCATTGCACAGGCCGACGGACCCGCCCCGGCGATTTCGTACACCCGCGACATTCAACCTATCTTCACCGAGAAATGCGTGGCCTGCCACGCCTGCTACGACTCTGCCTGTCAACTGAACCTGGGCAGCGGCGAGGGTGCGGCCCGTGGCGCCAGCAAAGTGCCGGTCTACGATGGTGAGCGCAGCCAGGCGACACCGACCACACGGTTGTTCTATGACGCTTTCGGCAAGCAGGCCTGGCAGCAAAAGGGCTTCTATTCGGTGCTGGATGCCCAGGGCAGCCAGGCTGCGCTGATGGCACGCATGCTGGAACTGGGCCATAACGCACCGTTGCAACCCAATGCCAAGCTGCCCGAAGACATCGTACTGGGCCTGAACCGCGAAAACATGTGTGCCATGCCTGGCGAGTTCAATGCCTATGCCGGTGCCCATCCCAAGGAGGGCATGCCGCTGGCGGTTACCGGCCTGACGGACCAGCAATACCAGACTTTGCAGCGTTGGCTCGCGTCCGGCGCACCTATCGATGAACAAGGCCTGGCGCCCAGCGCCAAGGAAGCCTTGCAGGTCCAGCAGTGGGAAAACCTGTTCAACCAGCCGGGCGCCCGGGAAAGCCTGGTGGCGCGGTGGTTGTTCGAACATCTGTTTCTCGCGCACATCTACTTCGAAAATGGCGAACCGGGGCATTTCTTCCAGTGGGTGCGCTCGCGTACGCCAAGCGGTCAGCCAATCGACCTGATCGCCACCCGTCGCCCCAATGATGACCCAGGCACCCGTGTGTACTATCGCCTGTGGTCGGTGCAGGGTGTGATTGTGCATAAAACCCACATCACGTACCCGTTCAGTGCCGAGAAGATGGCACGTATTAAAGAGTTGTTCTACGCCGGCAATTGGCAGGTCAACGCCTTGCCGGGCTATGGTCCGGGCCGGCGCGCTAACCCGTTTGAGACCTTTGAAGCCATTCCGGCCAAGGCGCGTTACCAGTTCATGCTGGATAACGCCGAGTACTTCGTGCGCACCTTTATCCGTGGGCCGGTGTGCCGTGGGCAGATCGCCACGGATGTGATCCGCGACAACTTCTGGACGTTGTTCCAGGACCCGGACCACGACCTGTACATCACCGATGCGCGCTATCGCGGCCAGGCCACGCCGTTGCTGGCCATGCCGGGGCAGAACGATGATGTCGGCAGCGTGCTCAGCCTGTGGTTGGCCTATCGTGACAAGCGCAATGCATACGAGGCGCTGCGCCGCGACAGCTACGCCGATTTGCCGCCGCCAAGCTGGTCGAACCTGTGGGCGGGCAATGATAATGCCTTGCTGAGCATCTTCCGCCACTTCGACAGCGCCTCGGTCACCAAAGGCCTGATTGGCGAGGTGCCACAAACCATGTGGCTGTTCGACTACCCGCTGCTGGAGCGCACCTATTATCAGTTGGCGGTGAACTTCGATGTGTTCGGCAATGTGTCGCACCAGGCCCAGACCCGGTTGTACTTTGACCTGATCCGCAATGGCGCCGAGCAAAACTTCCTGCGCTTGATGCCGGCTGATTCTCGCGAAGACTTCATGGATGATTGGTATCAGAACAGCGGCAAACTCAAGCTGTGGCTGGACTATGAGGCGATTGATGACGATAAGCCTACCGGCCTGCACCTGAGCGAAAACGATCCGAAGCGCGACTTTGCCAACCAGTTGCTGGCGCGTTACGGTGATTTGAATGCGAGCCCGGATCCGATCAACCGTTGCATGGGCGCCTATTGTTCCCGTGATGGTGTCGACCCCGCCATTCAGGATGCGGAGCAGGCGCTGAGCCGCCTGACGTCACGCCCGGCCGCTGGGCTCAAGGTTATCGATCAATTGCCTGAAGCGACGATGCTGCGGGTTGAGACTGCCAGCGGTAAGCGTGTGGTCTATAGCATGTTGCGCAATCGTGCTCACAGTAATGTGGCGTTTCTGTTGGGTGAGGCTTATCGCTATCAGCCGGGCCTGGATACGGTGACCATCTATCCGGGTGTGTTGAGCAGCTATCCGAACTTTATGTTCAATATTCCGGCCCAGGAAGTGCCGGAGTTTGTGGCTGAAATGGAGCGGGCCAAGGATGCCAAGCGGTTTGAGAAGATTGTGGATCGTTGGGGTGTGCGGCGTAGTCATCCGTTGTTTTGGCAGTATTTCCATGATTTGTCGGCGTACATTCGTGAGACTACGCCGGTGGAGGAGGGGGTGTTGGATATGAATCGGTATGAGAATTTGTGAGATTGTTTCGGGGTACATATCCGTTGCTGCGGTAACGGTTGATATTGGTTCCGCCCTTA